>NZ_VPBI01000021.1:0-43267 GCF_013418795.1 Acinetobacter sp. YH12120
CCCTTCCCGAACTCAGAAGTGAAACCTCTTCGCGCTGATGGTAGTGTGGGGTTACCCATGTGAGAGTAAGTCATCGCCAGCTCATTATTCAAACACCCTCAACTAGCGTTGGGGGTGTTTTTTTATGTAGAAAAGAAAATATTAAAAACTATAAAAAGTGAAGGCAAAATAAAACCATCAGATGATGATGGTTTTATTACGGCTTAGATAGAAGATTGATTTAAGCGAATAATTGAGTAACGGAACACCATAGAATTGCTAAAATCGCAATCGCAACGATAGGTTCTAGTACTTTAGACCAAGTGGGTACAATTGCTTCTACAGGCTCAATATTTTGATGATCATCGTGGGTATGTTGTTGTACCATTTGATTAAACTCCTTCATTGATGCCTCTAATGATAGCTCTTCTTGAGGAATTGGTTTAGAACCTTTTAACTCTATTAGATCGTTTGTTGACCAAACCCAATCATCCGCTTGACCAGATAAATGTTCAATTTGACCTAGCAATAATTCACCTAGACCTTTATTGCCAAAATTACCGGTTTGATCCAATTGCTTGAGCTCTGTGAGTTGTAAGGCTAAGACTTCACTAATATTCTGTTCAAGCTCAGTTTTGGAGAGAGGTGACTGATTGTGTGGAGATGTGGTGAGTCGACGTGCAATTTCCTGAATATATAATTCATCTTGATGATCAATTTCTTGATAAAGTTTTTGGTTGTCTTCTCGCCACAGACTGACCAGTTTGCCTAAGCTCAGCGCATTGATTTCTTGAATATATTGGTCGCGATCAACAGCATTATATTGTTTCAAAAGCGAGGGCTTTTGAAGTTTAATCTGCGCTGCAAAATATTGTACTAAATCAAAAGCCATTCACTACTCCATTGTTTTAATCTAATAATCTAAGGCTTGGTTTTTTCTTAGTTTGTTCGGTTTTTTCTTCAGTCTTTGATTCTAAAGCATCTTGATCATTTTGGATATGTGCATACTCACTTGGATCAAAGAATAAGCCTTGTCCATTCTCTCTTGCATAGATACCTACGACGGCATTCATAGGTACATATAAGTCGCGTGATACGCCACCAAAGCGTGCAGAGAAGGTGATTGCATCATTGCTCATGTGTAAGGCATGCACTGCATGTGGAACGATATTTAGGACAATCTGACCATCCTGAATAAATTGTTCAGGAACAAGCGTATTCGGCTGTGTAGCATCGACCAATAAATGTGGTGTGAGTTGGTTATCACAAATCCATTCATAAATTGCGCGGGCTAAATAAGGACGGGTTGGACTTAAATTGATTTCAGATTCAGACATAATATGCTCTTTAAGTATGAATTAAAAATTCTTGATAGCGATTTTTTTCTTGCAAAGTCATTGCTTGAGTGAAGGCAGGGCGTGAAAAAATCCGCTGACAATACAGGAAAATTGGACGACAGTGTTGTTGAGGTAATTCTATGCCCATGGCTTTTAGCCGTATAAATAAGGATGCCAGCATGCAATCTAAAATACTGAAATTTTCTGACATGAAATAAGGATAATGCTGAAATAATGGTGTCAGTGAAATGAGTGTATCACGTAATTTTTTTTGTGCAGCGCGCTGTGTTGTGTAATCTAAGCTATCAGGATGACGTAGCATCTGATCGGCAAGTTTGAACCAGTCTTGTTCAAAGCGCCAAATATATTGACGTTGTTCTGCACGTGGCATAGGTGCATCGGCATAAAGTTTATTTTGTCGATAACGATCATCCAGATATTCGGAAATAATCGCAGTATTAAAGAGTTTTAAATCGTTTTCTAGCAGCATTGGAAGTTGATTATACGGATTCAGGCTTGCGAGGTCTTCATCTTCATAATCGACCAAAATCAGTTGATATTTGATTTGTTTTTCGGCCAGAACGTAACGAATCCAATGTGAGCGAAAGTCGTCCGCATGACTGTAGAGGGTAATGCCTTGTAAGGGTGCGTTCTCGACTGACATAATCCGAAATAAAACCAAATGAATAGAATAGGATACTAAACTTAGCCACTAAAATCACCCAGCAAAGCTGATAAAAGTGTATGAGATATTTGTTGATTGGTTTTCAATTTTTGGACTGTATTGAATTTTGATTTTTGGTGTATGTGAATCCGAATTGTTTATCTGGCTTAAAATGCTCAGCTCGTTGATTTGCAAAAAAAAAGCCTTGGAAAATCCAAGGCTTTTTTTGTGTCCGATTCGGTAAACGAATTAACGTTTAGAGAATTGTGGACGTTTACGAGCTTTACGTAAACCAAGTTTCTTACGTTCAACTTCACGAGCATCACGAGTAACGAAACCAGCTTGACGAAGAGCAGGTTTTAAAGTGTCGTCAGATGCGATCAATGCACGAGTAATACCGTGACGGATTGCACCAGCTTGACCACCAATACCACCACCAGCAACAGTGATGTAAAGGTCATATTTTTCAGTAGCTTCAAGAAGCTCTAATGGTTGACGTACGATCATACGAGCAGTTTCACGACCGAAATATTGCTCAAGAGTACGGTTGTTAATTACGAGTTTACCTGTACCAGCTGATAAGAAAACACGTGCAGTTGCGGTCTTACGGCGACCTGTACCATAGTTAGTAGCCATGTGCTGTATCCCTTAGATGTCCAAAACTTGTGGCTGTTGAGCTGTGTGAGGATGCTCAGCACCAGCGTACACTTTCATTTTCTTGATCATAGCATAACCAAGAGGACCTTTTGGCAACATGCCTTTTACAGCGCGTTGGAAGATTTCTTCTGGTTTGTGAGCAACTAATTTCTCGAAATTAGTTTCACGGATACCACCAGGGAAACCAGTGTGGCGATAGTATTTCTTGTCAAGTGATTTGTTACCAGTCACTTGAACTTGCTCAGCATTGATGACAACGATGTAGTCGCCAGTGTCAACGTGAGGAGTATAAGAAGTTTTGTGCTTACCGCGTAAACGACGAGCGATTTCTGTCGCAAGGCGACCTAGAGTTTTGCCAGAAGCATCAACAACGTACCAGTCGTGTTGAACTTCAGCTGGCTTAGCGCTGAGAGTTTTCATTAAACCACTACCTATTATAGTTGGTTTGGACTATGGAAGCTGTCCAAACAAAAAGGAGTCCGAATTCTACCTGAGAATGGGTAGAACTACAATGGAAAAGTCACATTTTAAGCGCTATATTTTATCAAGTTTGGTTATAAAAGCAAAATCACCTCTAGCGACCATTTCACGACAGTAAAAATCAGGTATTGATCTTCTTTATCTAGTGCTGTTTTAGCTTTTTCTGTATGGTCGCAGCAAATAATAATGATGAGGACGGATCACTATGTCTGATGATTTAGAACGCATCGCTACAACGACAAAAGCATTAACGACAGAAGCATTAAAGCCGCAACCAAATAAACTGCTAAAATTTATAGCAGGTTTTTTCATCACATTGATTGGTCTGTATGAACTGGCATTTTTGTTGGTAGGTGCAGCTTATGGTACTGATGTATTTGATTTTATCTTAATCTATTCTGTATTTATGCACATGACCTTGCTCCCTTTTATGCTATATGGCATTGGAGGCTTCATCATTTTGAGTCTATCTGATCAAAACTATCGAGCAGTTATTCAGCAAGCGCCCAAAATACTATTTATAGGTTTGTTGTTATGCGCGGTCGTGATTGGCATTTCAGAGTGGGCGCATCAGATGGGCATCTTAGATAGCCGATTTAGATTAGATTGGAGATAAAACAATTTTGCTCAGGATGGCGCTATAATTCAGCTACACCTAGCTATAGTGGATGAAGCTGCATGCGCCCTTTATATGTCACCAGTGGTGAACCTGCAGGTATTGGACCTGATATTTGTCTAAGTCTGGCAGCTCGACAAGATGAGCGTCCAATTGTGGTATTGGCAGATCATCAATTATTACAACAACGCACCGAAATTCTAAAGCAACAAGTCGAATTGATTGAATATTCAGGTCAGCAACAGCCTGCAGCGCTTGGGCAGTTATATGTTGAGCATGTGCCTTTGGCTGTAGATGTTGAGTTGGGGCATTTAAATGCACAAAATGCAACTTACGTTTTGGAGCAATTACGTCGCTCAGCTTCTTATGCAATGACAGGTAAGAGTGTGGGCGTGGCGACAGCACCCGTGCAAAAATCTATTATTAATGAAGCTGGTATTTCTTTTAGTGGGCACACTGAATATTATCAGGAGTTTGCAGGTGTTGAGCGTGTGGTGATGATGTTAGCCACCAAAACCTTACGCGTTGCCTTGGCGACCACGCATTTACCTTTACGTGCCGTGGCAGATGCCATTACCAAAACACGTTTAGAACAAGTAATTGATATTTTGCTGCACGATCTAAAAAGCAAGTTTAAAATTGAACATCCTAAAGTATTGGTCTGTGGTTTGAACCCACATGCGGGCGAAGATGGTTATTTAGGCATGGAAGAAATTGAGGTGATTAATCCTGTGCTGCAAAATTACCGTAATCGCGGTGAAAATCTCAGTTTAAGTTTACCTGCAGATACTTTATTTACCCCAGAAAATTTAAAAGATGCCGATGCAGTTTTAGCGATGTATCACGATCAGGGTTTACCTGTGTTAAAATCTCAGGGCTTTGGTGAAGCAATCAATATTACTTTAGGCTTACCGTTTATTCGCACTTCAGTCGATCACGGCACAGCGCTCTCCCTCGCAGGTACGGGACTTGCGAAAAGTTCTAGCTTGCATGTTGCTGTCGATTTAGCGCTGGATTTAGCACGTTCATAATTTCAGCTTGGAAATCTTTATGTATCAAATTAATGCCCTAAACCCAAAAGATGAAGGGCATCAGGCTCGTAAACGCTTTGGTCAAAACTTTTTGCATGATCAACGCGTGATTGCCAAAATTGTCCGCTCAGTAAACCCACGTCCAGGCGATAATATTGTCGAGATTGGACCGGGTTTAGCGGCATTGACCTCACCTTTAATTGGTGAGTGTGATGCTTTGACTGTAGTGGAATTAGACCGTGATTTGGCCGCAGGCTTACCGGGACGTGTGCCACATCCTGAGCGTTTAACTATTGTAGAAAGTGACGCGCTGAAATATGACTTTACCGAGTTATTTCAGGAAGGGCGCCCGCTACGTGTGGTTGGAAACTTGCCGTATAACATTTCGACGCCGCTTTTGTTTCATCTCTTAGAGTTTGGTGACAAAGTTAAAGACATGCACTTTATGCTGCAAAAAGAAGTGGTAGATCGTATCACGGCTGAACCGAATACCAAAGAATATGGGCGTTTATCGGTGATGATGCAGTATTACTGTAAGCCAACGTTCTTGTTTGAAGTACCGCCTGGCGCATTTAATCCACCGCCTAAAGTGACTTCTGCAGTATTCCGTTTAGAGCCTTATGTGACTAAACCGATTATTGCCAAAGATGAAAAAGCATTGGCACGTTTGGTGGCGCATGTATTTACCCAACGTCGTAAAACATTGCGCAATAGCTTAAAAGGCATGTTGGCTGAAGATGCGTTTGAACGTGCAGGGGTAGACCCAATGGCACGTCCTGAAACTTTAAGTTTGAGTGCATTTGTCGCATTGGCAGATCAGATGGTGAATTAATGGCAGCAATTCGATACAACTATGTCATTGGTGATGTGCAGGGCTGCTTTGAAGCCTTGAAACTGTTATTAAAAGAAATACAGTTCGATCCCGATCAAGATTTTATTTGGTTTGCAGGCGATTTAGTCGCGCGGGGTGAAAACTCGGTAGGTGCTTTGCGTTTTATTAAAAAACTGGTAGATCGTGGCGTTGCAGCAACGGTGTTAGGCAATCACGATTTAACCTTGTTGGCAGGCGCACGTGGCTTAAAGAAAATCAAAGCACAAGACAACACTCGTGATGTGATTGATGCAATTGACAGTGATGATTTGATTGATTGGTTGCGTAAACAACCATTGTGTCTTTTTCCTAATGAAAACACCATTTTAACTCATGCAGGTATTCCACATATTTGGAATGCGGAACAAACCGCAGCTTTGGCAAAAGAAGTTGAGGCGGTGATTGGGCATGAGGACTTTGAGGTAGTGGATGCATTCTTAAAGGAAATGTATGGGGCAGAACCTGCAGTTTGGTCGGATGATTTAGAGGGGCATGCGCGTTTACGTTGTATTACCAACTATTTGACCCGTATGCGTTTAGCCAATGCACAGGGTGGTTTGGAATTCAGCTTTAAAGATGCCTTAGATGATCCGATGCCAGAAGGTTTTAAACCGTGGTTTGAATATCCATCTTTAGCTGCGCAAACACATCAAATCGTATTTGGTCATTGGGCAGCATTGCAGGGACAAACGGTAGCCGACAATATTCAAAATGTGGATGGCGGTTGTGTGTGGGGCAATCAGCTTGTGGCTTATCGTTTGGAAGATCAGCAATTGTTTGCAGTGGATAATCCGCTGGCAGAATGGTAATAACATTCATCTTTAAAATTTAAAAATGTGATGATGAAATGAAAATAGCCACCTATTGAGGTGGCTATTTTTTATCTTGAATTTTATTGAATTCGAATCCAAGTTTGACTGCGACCTAGTGTAGATACACCCATATAAGCACGTAAAGTTAAACGTTTACCTGTTGAGTTGAGGCGAATTTTTGCATCGTAAATACGACCTGCCAATGGATCAATTACGCGTCCTTTTTCGTAATTGTTGCTGTTTTTGACTTGTTGTAAGCCTTTTAAAATATCCATCCCTAAAATAGGTTGGTCGGTATAAGGCGCAGGGCATTTATTACAAAGTTCACGTGGGGTATAACCCGGACGCGGGGTTACTTTCACAATTTTACCCGTATAGGTTTGATTGGCTTCTTTACGAATTTCGATGACAGCTTTGGGTGAGCCTGTTTTATCATCAATTTGTTGCCAAGTTCCTGCTAAATCTTGTGCCATCGCCAAAGTGCTTAGACTGCCGAAGATGACGGCTATTCCTAAAGCCAATTTCTGAATCATTTTATTTCCCTTACTCGGTCTTTGCGGCTAGTCTAATCTGTGAATTAACGGACACAAAGTCCCGAGTATCCAGAAAAAATGACCGATGAGACACAATTACTCGCTTATTGTTGGCGAATCCACGTTTGTGTCCGACCAATGGCTGAAATTCCGACGTAACCACGTAAAGTGAGACGTTTATTATTAGATGCTAAACGACCTTTCAGGCTATACATTTTGCCTGTAAGTGGATCTAAAATACGCCCATCGGCATAGTTGTTATTTTCCACATGCTTTAAGCCACTAATAATTTCCAAACCGACCAAAGGTTTGTTGGTATAAGGTGCAGGGCAATTCACACACATAGTTTTTGGGGTATAGCCCGGTCTTGGTGTGACTTTGATAATTTTACCAGTAAAGCTGCCATTTTCAGCTTGGGTAATTTCAATCAGGGCTTTGGGTGAACCTGTTTTGTCATCAATACTTTGCCAGATACCTGTTAGGTCTGCAGCAAATGCTGAACCACTGAAGATTAAGCTTGCAAATACACCCATCAATACATTTTTCTTCATATCAGTTCCTTTGATTGTCGAAAGTTATTACAGAGGTTAATTCAAGATATAAAGCGAGTTGTGGTAAGAGTCAAGAGATTTGAGGAAATTTTTAATCTTAAACTTGCAGGGAAAATGCTGGAAAAGATGTGAAAAATGCCACGAACGTGTGGCATTTTAAGTGAAAAGTGAATTAATTAAGTTGATGGAATAACTTATAAATTAATCACTTTTAATCCAAGTTTGGCTGCGACCTAAAGCCGATACACCGACATAACCGCGCATGGTCAAACGCTTACCATTATTGCTCAATTTGGCTTTGGTGCTGTAAATATTGCCGCTTAAAGGGTCAATAATTTTCCCGCCTGTGAAATTGGAATTACCTGTATATTTTAAGCCAGTGAGTACATCCATACCTAAAATCGGTTGGTTGGTATAAGGCGCAGGGCAGTTGACACAGGTTTCTCTTGGTGTGTAACCTGGGCGTGGCGTCACTTTAACGATTTTAGCGGTATAGCTACCATTGCTTTCCTGACGAATTTCTAAAATGGCTTTAGATGAACCCGTTTTATCGTCAATGTTTTTCCAAGTTCCTGTAATATCTTGAGCCAGCGCAAAACTACCTAAGGCTGAGCAGATTAAGGCAACGGTGAGTTTCATCTTGACCATGTTCAATGTTCCTTCATTTCGCAAACTGGATATTTCATAATAAAAAGAAAGTGAAATGGTCACAATCTTTAAAAGTGATTGCTCAGTCACATTCTTTGTAAATACAGTATAAATGTTGGCAGCCAAACTGCGGTAAAGACTGCATTGACTGCCATGCCAAAGGCAGCATAACGTCCTGCAACACTGCCACGTTGCCATGCTTGAGCAGTACCAATGGCATGTGCAGCTAAGCCAAGTGCCAAACCTGAAGCACGTTCATCATTGATATGCCTTAAAATAAGTGGTGAAAAAGCAGCACCCACGACACCTGATAAAATTACAATTAATACTGCCAATTGAATCGGTGCTTCTAATAAGGTTGCGATATTAATCGCAATCGGCGTGGTCACTGCACGGGTGGCAAATGCCATAATATCGGCACTGGACATATGTAGCGCATAAGCAAGCCCCATCGGCAGCGCCACAGCACTAAGACTGGCAAAGAACAAAATACCTAAAATCGCTTTGAGGGGTAAATCGTCATAACGCATGGCTGCTAGAGGAATGGCGAGTGCAACTGTCACATAGCCCAATAATTGATTAAACAAAGGGTTGGTTTGTGCGACGTAAGTTTCGTATGGAATCCCGAAAAAATACAACAGTAGCAACACAAAACACATGCCAAAGACAATCACAGGGATTTGCGGGACTTTTTGGTTGCAAGGTTTTGCCAGTAAATATGCAACGAGAGTGATTAAAAAACCATATAGAATTGACAGCATTTTAATCTCCTAAAGCCAGCGTTTTGCCATTTTGGCATACAGCCAAAGCGGGATCAGCGTACTGATAAACAACACAATTAAGAAGATTGGAATTTGTTTGCCCATGTGCGTGAGCATAATTAATGAACCCGCGCTGATGGGTAAAAAGGCAAAGGCACTTTCTTTCATGATTTTGTTGTTGGTATCGACCAGACGAGCAGGAATTTTACTGAGTTTGCGCCATGTAAATAATACCGCCAGCAGGCTGAGCAAACCGACTAAATTGCCTAATTCTGGGTGATTAAATTGGGTCATGATCCATACAGAGGCTTCACGAAACACAATAATCAAAAGGAGTGTGCCGATCCATGCTGGCCAATCGATATGTTTTATCCTGCTCATTTTTGATCTTTCATTAAAATTTTACTTATCACGTTTTAACCGATCTGATCGTCAATTTCAAATGCTTCAAGCGGACGTTTAAATTGTTCTGCCTGTGCACCTAAAATTTCGTCTATCGGTAAATGTGCCTGTTTAATCAGTTGTTCCAGTTTATGTGGTGCCATGCTGACTTGTAGATGTAATTGACCTTCATCATCGTACTGTTCTGCCTGAATGACATTGAGCGCATACAGTTGATTGCGCAGTTTGCCATAAGCAGGTTGTAATTTAAGATCAAACTTTTGAATTTGCCCCATCAAACATTCATGTACGGCTTGTTTTAACAAGTCTAAACCTTGCCCTGAATGTGCCGATACATAGACACGGTCAGGTTGATGCGGTTTTTCATAGATAATTTTGGCTGTTTCGCCTGAGACATCAATTTTATTGTAAACCCGCAAAATAGGTACATCTGCGCCAATTTCTTTTAGCACACCTTCGACTGCTTCAATTTGTTCCAACACATCGGGGTTGCTTGAATCAATCACATG
Source organism: Acinetobacter sp. YH12120 (assembly GCF_013418795.1). NCBI lineage: Bacteria > Pseudomonadati > Pseudomonadota > Gammaproteobacteria > Moraxellales > Moraxellaceae > Acinetobacter > Acinetobacter sp. YH12120. The sequence goes on from NZ_VPBI01000021.1 coordinate 9,852, forward strand.
CAGCAATAAACTGGCTTCTAAGGTTTCTTCCAAAGTTGCTTTAAAAGATTCCACCAAAGAGTGAGATAGGTTTCTTACAAAGCCAACGGTGTCTGCCAATACCAGACGTCCGATGCCATCCCATTCTAAACGCCGTAAAGTAGGGTCAAGCGTAGCAAACAGTTGGTCAGCAGCATAGACATCACTTTGCGCCAAAATATTAAATAAGGTCGATTTGCCTGCGTTGGTATAACCGACCAATGAAACGGTAGGAATGGCGGCTTTTTGCCGAGCCACACGACCTTGTGCACGGGTTTGACGGACTTTATCGAGTTTGGTTTTTAGTTGTCCCATGCGAATACGCAATAAGCGTCGGTCAGTTTCAAGCAAGGTTTCCCCAGGACCACGTAAGCCGATACCACCTTTTTGACTGTCTAAGTTGCTGCGACTACGCACCAAACGTGAAGATAAATGTTGTAATTGTGCCAATTCGACCTGTAATTTACCTTCGTAAGTGCGGGCGCGTTGAGCAAAAATATCTAAAATGAGTTCGGTACGGTCAACCACACGGCATTGCATCACTTTTTCTAAATTACGTGCCTGTGCAGGACTGAGTGCATGATCAAAAATGACCAAATTGGCGTCGTGTTCTTTGACCAATGCGGCAATTTCTTCGGCTTTGCCTGAGCCAATAAAGAGTTTGGCATCGGGTTTACTACGTTGAGTGTGGACGTGTTGTAAAACTTCTGCACCCGCAGATTCAGCCAAGAGCTGAAATTCTTCGGCATCTAGGTCTTCTAAAATTTGGACAGCGACACTGACCAGTACAACACGCTCGCCATCTTGAGGTGGCACAAAATTTTCCACTCAGCGCAATCTCCATGCTAAAGCTATATTCTAGTAGAAAAAATGTTTGTGCAGGGAAATAGATGATTGGATTTTTCCTGCGCCCTGATTTGATGCTATATCAACGTATGTAAACTCAATTATAAGGATGACCCCAATATAGAATTTATCTATTTAGATTTTGCCAAAAGTCGCATGTTTGCATGCAGGTTTCGGTTTTTATTATCAATGCAAGTTCAGATTGAACAGTATAGAATGAGCAAAATATAGACCTTTATACGTTGTTTTGCGTTTAACAATTAGTGATGACCCTATGAACCCAGCTGTTGAAACTCACACATCTCCAATTCATGGTTTTGCAAAGCTTGCTTTGTATAGCAAAAAAGTTCTGGCAACGGCTGGCGCGATTGGTGAAGGGTTTTATTTGGTCTATCGTCATCAATTGTATAAAGACACCAACAACCCGAACAATACGCGCTATGTGCAATATTTTTGCCGTCAATTGTGCAAAGTTTTTAATATTGAAGTGCAAATTCATGGTGAAATTCCGCATGACCCTGCGCTATGGGTCAGTAATCATATTTCGTGGTTAGATGTAGCGGTATTGGGTTCTAGTGCGCGGGTATTTTTTCTGGCCAAAGCTGAAATTGAAAAATGGCCGTTATTGGGTAAGTTAGCCAAAGGTGGGGGGACGCTATTTATTAAGCGTGGCTCTGGCGATTCAGTCAAAATTCGTGAACAAATCACGCAATTTTTAAAACAAGATATTCCTGTATTATTTTTTCCTGAAGCGACCACGTCAGATGGAAGCAAAATTAAAAAAGTGCATGGTCGTATTTTAGGGGCAGCAATTGAAGCCAAACGACCTGTGCAAATTTGTCTGATTTGTTATGTGAATCAGCAAGGTGAGTTAGATACTGTTGCGCCGTTTATTAATGACATGACCTTTGTTGATCATGTGAAAGATGTTTTGGAAATGCCGAAAGTGACAGCGCATTTAATGGCGTTACCTGCAATTGTGGTAGAAGGGCACGATATTGAATCTTTAACTGCTGTGGTACAGGAACGCATGACAGAAGGTTTGGCTGAGTTGCATCGTCAGGTATTAAAACCACAAGTGCTGACATCATAAAACATGCTTAGGCGCATCTTCATGTTAAAGATAGCCTAAGCACATCACATTTTTTTAAGAATAATGGTCATCATCCAACAGCTTCAATATTATGTTGCTACATAAAGCCTTCAATTGGCAGCCATGAGGTAATTTTCATTGCCGCACGTTGATACCATTTCATCCCTGGTTCTTTTTTCAGAATTTGAGTTTCGCCTTGTGGATTTTTCATGTGCCATTGAATGTTTTGCTGTGCATCCAAAACCAGTTTATAAGCATATTTGGACAAATTGACATCCATGGTGTGGTGAACTGCGCGAGCCAATGGCGGACTGTTTAAAATCACCCCAATTTCAGTATTTAAATATGCCGAGCGTGGGTCAAAATTAAACGAACCAATAAATACCTGTTTTTCATCCAATGCCATGAGTTTGGCATGTAAACTAGAACGGCTTAAACCTTTCATACTGACTTTGGCTTTTTTGGAAATTTCGTGCGTATGTGTGTTTAGGTTTTCCATTTCAGGTCGCGCCAAAAACTCATACAGCTGCACGTTATTTGCCAATACATCTTCTCGATATTTGGCGTAAAAAGCATGCACCACAGGAACATCGTTGGCTTTAAAGGAGTTGGTCAGTACGCGTACCTGAACGCCATCATCCGCCAAGTCTTTTAGTTTTTCTGCCCCCGATTGTTCGGGGACAAAATACGCAGAAATAATATCGACACTACTGCTTGGCTTCTCTAAATGCGTCAGCAATTGAAAGTTGAGATGTTCTTCTTTTGAGGCGCGGTCTTTAATTTTACTCGGCGCATCTTTGACCACTTCAGCACTGACCCAATCGAACTTAATACTATGCGTCATCCACTGTTCAATCGCTTTAGAACGAGTCACCAAATCTAAATAATTTTGTACGGTGGCTTCTTGATCGTGCTGTTCTAATTGCTGTTTTAAGCTTTCATAACGCAAGGTGTAATGTTGTGGATTGACCAATTGCTTGACTGAATAAGCATAGTCATCATTCCAGTATTCATCAAAAGAGTGAATAATTTCATCCGAAGCCGAGCCGACTAACATCACATCGACATCAGAAAATTGATAATTGTCGCTGACGTTATAGTATTGATTGCTCATATTGCGCCCACCAATCAGAGAAATTTGGTTATCGGCAATAAAGCTTTTGTTGTGCATACGACGGTTAATACGCTTCAAATCCAAAATCATGTCCATGGCACGATAATGTCGAAAGCGATATGGATTATACAGTTTGATGTCGATGTTGACGTGTTGATCGAGCGCGAGATAAATGCCTTCCATTTTTTTGGCATTGTTATCATCGACCAATAAGCGGACTTTCACCCCACGATCTGCCGCACGAATAATGGCGTGTAGTGCAAGCGCGCCAATTTTATCGTTATCCCAAATATAATATTGTAAATCTAAAGATTTTTCTGCTTTATTAATCAGATAGATACGTGCTGCTAGGGCTTCGAGCGGATCATACAGGACATGATAACCCGTAAGCTGCGGATATTTTTCGCGTAGCGGAAGTACAATTTTGGCCAAACTGGTTTGATCGGTTGGGGTTTCAAACGCCATCTGGATCGGATGTTCAATCTGTTTGGGCAGCGTGCTACAGCCTGAGAGTGTCAAAACGAAGGCGCAACTCAGCCACAAGACGTTGTGCCGAATATTTTGAAATGGAGCGGATGAGCTGCGGTTTGCCAAATTAAATTCCTTTTTAGCACGAGGAGCAAATAAGTTAAAAATAGGGTTTGAGTATAATTGTCAGCTATGAAAAGATAAATATGACAATACAGATATATGACGTGTGTGGGTTAAATGCGACATCTGGGTTTAGCGCAGCATTGAATAGCAGAAGTATGAAGTAATAGAGAATAAATATGTGGGATAACGATTCAGTCGTGTTGTATTTCTATATGGGTATGGCAATTTTGGCGCTGTGGGCAGTTTCGCAAGCATGGCGCAGTCAGGCCAATACAGAAACCATTCACCCGTTTAAGGCCTTTGTGCATTTGTTGGTATTTTATTTGTCTTACCTGTTGCCGCCTTTGGTTTTTTTTAGTGTCTATGCGGGTATTCAGGGCTATTACTCCATCCACGAAGCGATTTTTGTATTTTTAGTCAGTGCTGTGTTGAGCTATGCGCGTTTTATTGAACCGCATTTGATTCAAGTCAAAACTACCAAATATCAAATTCATGCAGATCGCCGTTTATTAAAGCCTGTCAAAATTGCTTTAATTGCAGATTTACATATTGGCTTGTTTTCTGGGCATGAGCGTCAATTGAAGCAAATTGTGAAAAAACTCAATTTGCAAAACCCCGATATTGTCGTTGTAGCAGGCGACTGGACTTATGAGCCTGAAAATAAATTGGTCGAAGAATTGGCGGTATTAAAAGAAATTTGTGCGCCTGTATATTCGGTAAATGGTAATCATGATGAGCAGTATCCTGGCCCGCCCATTCAAGAGCTGTTAAAAACGGCTTTAGAACAAAATAACGTGATTGATATTGAAGGTAGAATTGTCGAGTTTGATGAGTTTCGTTTGCTCGGTATTGGCGATTTATGGGCAGGTAAAACCGACATGCGCTATATGCCCGATTTACCTCAGGATAAGCCGTGGGTGTTGTTATCACATAACCCCGATACAGTGGATATGGTGCCAAAATTGCCGACACGTCCGTTGATGTTGGCAGGACATACCCATGGTGGGCAGGTTGAACTGCCGTGGCTGACCGATTATGTGATGAAAAAAGTATCTATTTTAGGGCATAAAAAGGGGTTATATCGCCATGATCATGCCGATGTATTTGTGACTGTAGGGACAGGAATGGTCGGTGTTCCTTTTCGTTTTGGTGTGCCGCCCACGATTGATATTATTGAATTATTGTAAGCACCGTCACCATCGCCTACATGAAAAAAACCAGCCGAGGCTGGTTTTTTTGATGCAATTTTTGCGCTTAAATTTGATTGTTTACATCATCATGCTTGGTTTCTCGAATCATTAAAAATGCGATTAAAGACAAGATGGATGCTGCACTTAAATAATAACCAACTGCAGCCAAGCCATAAGTGGTGGCAAGTTTGGTGGCAATGAGTGGGGCAAACGATGCGCCAAAAATACCCGCCAAGTTAAAGGTGAGTGCGGAGCCTGTATAGCGTACAGATGTTGGGAAAATTTCAGACAATACTGTACCAATGGGCCCGTAAGTAAGTCCCATAATTGCCAAGCCAATACACAGGAAAATAAATACAATCCACGTGCTGCCTGAAGCAAGCATGTCGGCAAAAAATAAGCCAAAAATTGCAGAGACGATGCACACCGCAATAGAGGTAGTTTTACGTCCAAATTTTTCGGCTAAAACGGCTGAGAGGGGAATAAAAGCAGCAAAACACAATGTGGCTAGTAGTTGAAGTTTTAAGAATTCTTCACGTGAATAACCCAGTTGTTTGGTGCCCCATTGCAAGGCAAATACCGTAGTCAGATAAAACACCACAAAGGTACAAATTGCAGCGATTGTTCCGAGCACTAACATTTTAGCGTGTTTTTTAAAGACCTGAATAAATGGCACATTGACTTCTTTTTGTTTATTCAACACTTTTTGGAAGGCAGGCGTTTCATGCAGTTTTAAGCGAATCCATAAACCGACAATCACCAATAAGGCACTCGAAATAAACGGGATGCGCCAGCCCCATGTCATAAAGTCTTGCTCAGACATCAGCGCACCTAAAATAAGGAATGAACCTGTGGCAAGAATAAAACCAATCGGAGCGCCCAATTGTGGGAACATGCCATACCAAGCACGTTTACCTTCAGGGGCATTTTCTGTGGCTAACAGTACTGCTCCCGACCATTCACCGCCCAAGCCTAAACCTTGCCCTAAGCGACACAACGCCAACAGTAATGGCGCGATAATCCCAATTTGTGCATACGTCGGCAGTAAGCCAATACAGACTGTAGAAATTCCCATGGTCAATAATGCCGCGACCAAAGTGGCTTTGCGTCCAATCCGATCTCCTAAATGTCCAAATAAAGCTGCGCCAATTGGACGGGCGATAAAGGCAATTGCAAAGGTGGCGAGAGATTGAATGGTTGCCGTCATTGGGTCAGTACTGGTCGGAAAGAACAGATACGGGAAAATAATGACTGCCGCAGTGGCGTAGATATAAAAGTCAAAAAACTCGATGGTGGTACCGACCAAGCTTGCAGTCAGTACTCGAAATTTAGAATTTTGAGTCGGCTGTTCAGCGGCAGCAGTAGATGAAGATGCCATACAGGACCTTATGTAAAGTGAATTTTAAATGAAAGTGCAATTTGGCACAGACCGCACTGGCAGAAAAATAGTAGATACTTCTTGTAGTTATACTTTTTTGAACAAGAAGTCGGTTACAAAACTGCATCCATGAACACCATTCAAATCTGATCGTTTTATCTGTAAGACATGAGCGATATTCAGCGTTAAATCACATACAGATAAATTGCCAGAAAGTGTGCGCCTGCACCAATTAGGACAAATACATGCCAAATTGCGTGGGTATATCTTACGCGTTTTAAGGCATAAAACAATGCACCCACGGTGTAGGCAATGCCGCCAATTAGCAAAAAGGTCAGGGCTTGGCTGCTTAAATAGGCTTGCATATCGTCCATGACCAGAACGGCTAACCAACCCATCACCAAGTAGGCAATTAAAGAAATTTTATGAAAACGGTTGATAAATACCAGTTTAAATAGGGTGCCAATCAGGGCAATAATCCACAGGGCAATTAACAAATATTGTGCTTTTTGAGTAGGAATCGCGATGGATAAAAATGGGGTATAAGTCCCTGCAATTAAATAATAAATTGCGGTGTGATCTAACTTTTTATAAAAATAACGACGGTCTGCTGCGGTTGCCATGTGATACAGCATTGAAGCAGAAAAAAGCAGTACCATGCTTATTGCATAGGCCCACAAACCTAGCCATTGTCCCGTACTTAAATACGCACCTTTAATGATTAAAAGAATACCTGCAATAAATGCCAAAGCCGCACCAACACCATGGCTCAGATAGTTAATCCGTTCTTCTTGCAGGTCATAATCAGGCACTAAAGGGGCATTTAATTTCATGGCGAATCTGCTTTAATTTCTTTAATTATACAACTGTATCGTAATTCAATTTTGCTTTTAGGGTAATAACAATTAAACTTGAATTGTAATTTTTTCAGGTTTTTATTATGTCGACTTTGGCTTCTCCCTCTGTGCAGGAACAACAATTCTTAGAGGCTTTTCAGCAAGCCATTGATACACAAAAGCTTGATCGTGTGGTGCTGAGTCAATATAAAGGCGAACTGGAACAATTAGAAAAAATCACCTTACGGGTGATTCAGCTAAATCAAGACACCGTTTTAACTTGTTTGTATCGCCATAAAACGCAGGATATCACCAAAAACTATCCTTTGGCAGAAGCACAGATACAATTGAGTCACTTATTGGCAGATTGTAAACAGGCCAATTTATTCACGACAGATCAGGAAATTCAGCTAAAAAAGAACAAAAAGAAAGCCATGCTTAGCATCAGTAAAACAGCACCGACTATAGCGAAACCGAAAGAACCACAAGGACATGACCGAGAAAAGCAGCGTTATGTCGATCAATCCAGCCCATTTTTACAACACTTGGGGATTAGCGATGCCAAAGCGCAAATTATTCCGAGCATGGCGCGGAAATGGAAACAGATTAATAAATTTATTGAAATTTTTTCGGGTGCCTTGGCGCAAATCAAAATTTCGGAAAATACCTTGCGCGTGGTGGATTTTGGTTCAGGCAAAGGCTATTTAACTTTTGCGCTCTATGACTATTTGCAAAAGCAGCAATTTATTCCCTTTGTGACTGGGGTGGAACTAAACCCGAAAATGGTTGAGTTTTGTCAGTCGGTGGCGAGTGCTTCAGACTTTCAGCAGCTAGATTTTTTTCAGGGCGATGTGCGCACCTATCAGCCAGAACATTTAGATGTGATGATTGCATTGCATTGCATTGCATGCCTGTGATGTCGCCACCGATTTTGCAATTCATACGGGTATTCGCCTGAATGCACAAATGATTATGTGCGCGCCGTGTTGCCATAAAGAGTTACGTCCGCAATTACAAAGCCCAAGCGTATTGCAACCGATGCTGCAATTTGGCATTCATGCAGGGCAACAGGCGGAAATGCTGACCGATACCATCCGCGCTTTATTGCTCAAAGCCTATGGTTATGACACCAAAGTTTTTGAGTTTGTCGCTTTAGAACACACCAGTAAAAACAAAATGATTTTGGCAACCAAACGTCAAAATTGGAGTGAACCTGATCAAGCAGTTTTGGCACAAATTCGTGATTTAAAAACCATGTACGGTATTCAAAAACATTCTTTGGAGTTGTTGTTGAACGATCAGTGGGATCAACAGGGCATTGGTTCTAAGTGCTAAGCAAGATGGAACAGGATATAAAGATGCAAGATTATGAAATTCAATCGGGCACTTGGACACAATTTGCTGCAGAGGCCAAATCTATTCGTGAGCAAGTCTTTATTCAGGAACAGCGAATTGCGCCTGAAGATGAGTGGGATGCACAAGATGCAGTTGCCTTGCATTTTGTGGTCTATGCAACTGGACAGGCGATTGCAACAGCACGTTTACTGGAAAATCACAGTATTGGACGGGTCGCAGTGTTGAAATCACAGCGCGGTTTAGGTGTGGGACGTGTTTTAATGCAGCATATTATTCAGGTGGCAAAGCAGCAGCAACGTCCGTGGGTCAAGTTGTCTGCGCAGGAACACGCGATTCCGTTTTATCAAAGTTTGAGTTTTCAGGTTGAGGGTGAGTCGTATTTAGATTGTGGTATTTCGCATGTAGATATGCGATTGATATTTTAAACGAATTGTCGATAGTCCTGATTTTAATCGTGCAAAATAAAAATCGCCATGATGGAATGTGATCATGGCGATTTCTTTTTATAAACTGTATGAACAGAGCCGCTAGCGCATATTAATGTCCATGTGCGGGTGCTGGCTCATGGTTTTCAGGCATATTGGCATGTTCTGTTTCAGTCATACCGTGTGCATCTGCAGTTTCAGCAGCCAAAGCTTCACGTGCTTCACGATCTGCTTGTGCTTTTGCCAATGCTTCTTGTGACATAGCTGGCGCATTTTTAAAGGCGTGTTGCTGAGTATTCTGCTTTTGTTGCTGGCTAGGCATGTAGTCAGGTTCATTCGTGACCGCTAACCAGAAAATAAACATGAAAATTCCACCCAAAATACAGAAAATAAAGAGTGCTTTCCAACCCCAAGGTGATTTTTCAGGAGTAAGGCGTTCGGTCATGTGCATCTACCCAATTTGAATCTAAATCTTAAAATTATGTAACTTTATAACATAAAATGCATGAAAAACGGATTAAATTCTATTTATGCAGGGATATTCATTGTAATTTTGAGCAAATAAAAAGAGGGATGATATATCCCTCCCAGATTGCTTTAAATTTAAAGTTTAGCTTTAAATGCTTTTAGCACCTGCAGCAACACGATCTTGCAAGATTTTAGGTGGGGTAAAACGCTCGCCATATTCAGCAGTAAGTTGCTGTGCTCGTGCCAAAGCCTGTGTTAAACCATATTGATTCAAAAATTGTAAAGCACCACCTGTCCATGCAGGGAAGCCAATGCCAAAAATTGAACCAACATTGGCATCAATGACAGATTCTAAAACACCTTCTTCTAAGCAACGTAAGCTGTCCAGTGCTTGCACAAATAAAAAGCGATCTATCATCTCTTGTTCAGCGATTTCGGTATTTTTATACCAATGACTTAACCCCGACCAAAGCTGTTTTTTACCCTGTTCAGGGTAGTCATAAAAGCCTGCACCTGCAGCTTTGCCTTTACGCGAGAATTGATGAATCATGGTTTGAATGACTTCATCTGCACTCGACAGTGGTCGGTCTTTTCCTTCGGCTTGCAACGCCTTACGTGCTTCCTGTGCCACGTGTTCAGATAAGGTTAAAGATACTTCATCCTGAATAGCAAGTGGGCCAACAGGCATACCTGCTTTTAAAGCAGCCATTTCAATTTTGGCAGGATGTACGCCTTCTGCCAGTAAGCGCAAGCCTTCCTGCACAAAAGTGCCAAACACCCGACTGGTAAAAAAGCCGCGGCTGTCATTGACCACAATCGGTGTTTTACCAATGTGTTGCACAAAATCATAGGCCTTTGTCAAAGTATCGGCAGAGGTGTTTTTTCCTTTAATGATTTCTACCAACGGCATTTTATCGACAGGACTAAAGAAATGCAGTCCAATAAAGCGCTGTTGATCTTGCGCAGCTTGGGCAAGCCCGCTTATTGGCAAAGTTGAGGTATTGGATGCCATCACACCTTGTTCTGCCAGAAAAACTTCGGCTTCTTGTGTGACTTGCGCCTTGAGTTGAGGATTTTCAAATACCGCCTCAATAATCAAATCACAGCCTTGTAAATCGGCAGCCTGTGCCGTTGGATGAATCTTGGCTAAGACTTGTGCTGCTCGCTCTGCACTTATACGACCTTGCGATACTTGTTTATCGAGTAGTTTTTGACTGTAAGATTTGCCTTTTTCAGCTTGTTCGATGGATACATCTTTAAGAACAACCGCAATGCCTTTGCTTGCTGTGGCATAAGCAATGCCTGCGCCCATCATGCCTGCACCTAAAATGCCGACTTTTTGAGTTTGATGCGGTGCAATGCCTTGCGGACGGCCACTGCCCGATTTAATCGCATTCAGCCCATGCCAAAAGGTGCCAATCATATTTTTAGAAATTTGACCTGTTGCGAGCTGGGTAAAATAGCGAGATTCAATGCGTAAGGCTGTATCGACATCAACCTGCGCACCTTCTACTGCTGCACTCAAAATTGCTTCAGGCGCAGGGTAACAGCCTTTGGTTTTGTCGCGTAGCATGGCAGGAGCAATGGAAAGCATTTGCGCGACAGCAGGTGTAGATGGTGTTCCCCCAGGGATTTTATAGTCTTTGACATCAAATACTTGTTGTGATTGAGGATGTGCAAGAATCCAGTCTTGGGCTTTGCTGAGTAATTCTGTTTCATTTTCAGCAAGATCATGGATTAAACCTAAACTTTGTGCTTTTTCCACACTCAGCTGTTTGCCTTCCATCAACAGCGGCAGGGCAGTTTGTAAACCCAATAAACGTACCATCCGCACAATACCACCGCCACCAGGCAATAAACCTAAAGTCACTTCGGGTAAACCAAACTTGGTTTTTGCATCACGAATTGCAATACGATGATGACAGCACAGAGCAAGTTCCCATCCGCCGCCGAGTGCCGTGCCATTTAAGGCAGCTACCACAGGAATACCACGGGTTTCAATATAACGCAGCTGTGCTTTTAGGTTTTCAATCATCTGAAAAAATGAGCTGGCATGCTCAGGCTGTACTTGAATCAACTCATCTAAGTCACCGCCTGCAAAAAAGGTTTTTTTTGCAGAGGTAAAAATGATTCCCGCCACCTGTTCGTCTGCCTGTAACTTTTGCACCACTTGCGCTAATGCATCTCTAAAATCGGCATTCATGGTATTGGCAGATTGATTTGGTGAGTCAAAGGTTAGAGTGACAATATTATCGGCATTTTTTTGATAGTGAATGGCGCTCATTTTTATACTCCTTATACTCGCTCAATAATGGTGGCAATTCCCATCCCACCACCTACACATAATGTAGCCATGCCGCGTTTTTTATCTTGTCGTTCTAGCTCGTCCAGTAAGGTGCCTAAAATCATGGCACCTGTAGCGCCAAGTGGATGACCCAAGGCAATAGCACCACCATTCACATTGACTTTGGCGGGATCAACCTGAAGTTCTGTAATAAAACGCAGAACCACGGCTGCAAAGGCTTCATTGACTTCAAACAGATCAATATCTTCAATGTTCAGTCCTGCTTTGGCTAAGGCTTTGCGTGCTGCAGGCGCGGGTCCTGTGAGCATAATGGCAGGGTCTGTGCCAACCAGTGCGGTAGCAAGCACTTTGGCGCGTGGTTTTAAGTTGTGTTGTTGTACCGCTTGTTCCGATGCAATCAAGACCAATGCCGCGCCATCAACAATACCTGATGAATTGCCTGCATGATGCACATGATTGACTTGTCCTGCTTCAGGATATTTTTGCAGGGCAATCGCATCAAAACCCATTTGTCCCATATTGGCAAAACTCGGCTTGAGCTGTGCCAAGCTTTCAGCCGTGGTCTGTGGTTTGATAAATTCATCTTGTGCCAAAATCACCACACCTGCCTGATCTTTGACAGGTACAATCGAGCGCTCGAAATGTCCCTGTGCTTGTGCTGCTGCGGCTTTGTGCTGTGATGCTGCTGCAAATTGATCGACTTCTGTACGGCTATAGCCATCGAGTGTGGCAATTAAGTCAGCGCCAATACCTTGTGGAATAAAATCACAAGCCATATTGGTTTCAGGGTCGAATGCCCAAGCACCACCATCGGAACCCATTGCCACGCGTGACATAGATTCCACACCACCTGCAACGATTAAATCTTCCCAACCCGAACGAACTTTTTGCGCTGCGAGGTTCACGGCTTCTAAACCTGAGGCACAAAAGCGGTTGATTTGTACCCCAGCAACATCATTGTCCCAACCTGCGGCAATCGCTGCGGTTTTGGCAATATCTGCACCCTGATCGCCAATTGGTGTGACACAACCCAAAACAATATCGTCTACTTGTGAGGTGTCTAGGTTGTGTCGTTGTTGCAATTCATTCAATAAGGTTGTGAGTAGGCGAATGGGTTTAACTTCGTGTAATGCGCCATCTTTTTTTCCTTTGCCGCGCGGAGTGCGAATAGCATCAATGATGTAGGCCTCGCTCATAATCAATCCCTTGTCGATAGTTTTCTTTATGATTGCTTTTGAGTGTAATCTGAAAATTTTGAAGTGCAATGACGAGAACGGTACAGGTCAGTGAGGTTTTTTGCTAATTGGGATGACGCAGTAATTTGGCAGAAAGATTGAAACTATAATAGAGCGATAAAAAAAGCCCTTGCGGTGTGCAAGGGCAATCGATTGGAATTACGAGTTATTGTGAATTGTCGATTCTAAATTAATGATAACCGTGCAACTGACGGTATAAACCAGGTGTGACGCCAGTCCACTTTTTGAAAGCACGGTGGAAAGTACTGGTTTCGCTAAAGCCAACTTGTTGTGCCACATCTTCAAGGGTAAGTTCAGGATTCAGCAATAGGTGAATCGCGGCATCACGGCGTAATGCATCTTTTACCCCTTGATAGCTTTTACCTTCTGCAGCCAAACGACGACGCAAGGTTTGTGGCGATAGGTACAGCATGGATGCAACATCGTTCAAGGTTGGCATTTCTTCGCCAATTTGGCTCTTTAACACGTCACGAATACGCGAAGTTAAAGAATTGGTGTTTTTGAATTTCACCAACAATTGCGCAGGCGCGGTTTTTAAGAATTCGTCTAAGGTTTCTTGGGTTTGACGAATTGGTAAATCCAAGTAGTCGGCAGCAAAGGTAATTTCGGTGCGTGGCATGTCAAATTGCATGACAGGCGCAAAGAACAGCGCATCGTATTCATCTGCATGTGCAGGACGTGGATAGCCAAAATGTACGCGCTCCAAAGGCAGGCGACGTTCAATCAGCCAAGATGCCAAGCCGTGCCAAATCATCAACATACTTTCAGTAATAAAGTGATCAGGATCCATAGCTTGTGGAATAGATGGTACCAAACGTGCTTCGTGTTTATCACGTTCTAAGGTAACCGACCAATCATCACCAAACAGTTTGTAGAATTGCGAAGAGAGTTCTAAGGCATCGCCCAGTGTTTTGGCGTGAATTACCAATTGGCACATGATCGCGAATGTACCCAAACGACGTGGCTGAGAATCAAAACCCACGTGTTCGTCTTGGGTCACCATCCACAACATTTTAATAAAGCGGGTATATTGTTCAGGTGAAATACGTGCTTTCGGTTGGCGCAGAAGTTCTGCCTCAATACCGACATGAGATAATAAGGTTTCGACATCCATGCCGAGTCGCTTAACACCCGTGAGCGCTGCATTTACAAAATGGATACTAATGGTATCTCTGCTCATGTTAAATCCTTCAGTCTCTTTTGTATTCACGTAAGCTTGACCTAAATGACGCTAAAAAATTGAAATTGGCAATTTACAATACCAATTTTACTTATTTTACATAATAAATTGCCGAAATGATCAAGGTAAATGGCTGAACATGACATTGTGTTACAGTTTTGCTGTTTATAAGATGAACGGAAAATCAGTAAAAATCGAGTAATCACAACAATGACACATGCACTGAGCGGTTTAAAAGTTTTAGATTTTTCCACCTTATTGCCCGGCCCTTTTGCCAGTTTGTATTTGGCGGATATGGGTGCAGAGGTGATTCATATTGAATCGGCAACCCGTCCTGACTTAATTCGTTTATTTCCGCCCTATGCCAATGGACAAGCGACTTCGCACAGTTATTTGAATCGGAATAAACAGTCAATTACTTTGGATTTAAAATCCCCCGAAAGTATTCAGCTTATTCACGATAAAATTGCCGAATTCGATATTGTATTGGAACAGTTTAGACCAGGCGTGATGCAGCGTTTAGGGCTGGACTATGCCAGCTTGGCAAAAATTAATCCGCGACTGATCTATTGTTCCATCACAGGTTATGGACAAACAGGCGATTATCAACAAAGGGCAGGACATGACATCAACTATTTAGCCTTGTCTGGCATTGCGGGGCATAGTGGACGGCAAGCGGGTGGGCCGCCACCGCTCGGGATTCAAGTGGCCGATGTAGCAGGTGGATCATTGCATGCTTTGGTGGCGATTTTAAGTGCAGTGATAGAACGTCAGCGCAGTGGTTTAGGGCAGTATATTGATATTTCGATGACCGATTGCGCTGCGACTTTAAACAATATGGCCGCTTCAGCAGTTTTGGCGGCACAGGTTCCTCAATATGCTGAGCAATCTTACTTAAATGGTGGCACCTATTATGACTATTATGAAACAGCAGATGGCCGTTATCTTTCAGTCGGTAGTTTAGAGCCGCAGTTTATGCAGGGTTTGGCACAGATTTTAAACTTACCGATACTTTTGGAAAAAGGGGCATCTTTAGATCCGCAAGAGCGCTTGCAAGTCAAACACGCTATTCAAGATAAAATTAAAACACAAAGTTTTGCCACATGGCAGCAGGTATTCGCGCAATATGATGTCTGCGTTGAACCTGTATTCACTTTAGATGAAGCCTTACATTCACCTTTGGCACAGCAACGCGGTTGGACAGTAGAAGTTCCTATTCAGCAGAATGCCGAAAAAACTGAAACTCAGTTGGCGTGTCCAATTAAATTTTCACGTTCTCAAATGCGTTACGATTATATAGGGCAGGCTTTGGGTGCAGGGCAGTGGTCATCTCAGACTAAAAATCAGGATGAAGATGAAGCCAAGTCATAACCATAGGTATTAAATAAAAGTTCGAATAGATGCTTTAGCAGAAAAAGTGCTAAAGCATGCACTATTTCGTGATAGCTCTATAAAAAGCCTGTTAATTTTGGCAAAGGCTTACAGGCTGTGATGTTGCGATGGCTTATCAATAAAACCGCTAAGAAATATGTAAAAAACACATTTTGTTGATAGATTGAATCTCGCTATGCTGTCAGCCGTGATAATAGAAATGACTAGCTGTACGCCATGTATTTATATACTGATTTCGATCAGCAACTGATTAATGAACGTGTTGCACAGTTCCGCGACCAAACGGAACGTTATTTAGCAGGCAAATTGACTGAGGATGAATATCGTCCATTGCGTCTGCAAAATGGTTTGTATGTACAACGCTATGCGCCAATGTTGCGTATTGCGGTGCCTTACGGTCTGATGAACTCTAAGCAATTGCGTAAAGTTGCGCAGCTTGCCAAAGACTATGACCGTGGCTATGCGCACGTATCAACACGTCAAAATATTCAGTTTAACTGGCCTGCACTGGAAAATGTGCCTGACATGTTGGCAGAGCTTGCAACCGTACAAATGCACGCAATTCAGACTTCGGGTAACTGTATTCGTAATACCACTACAGATCAATATGCAGGTGTCGTGGCGGGCGAAATTGCTGACCCACGTCCAACCTGTGAATTAATTCGTCAGTGGTCAACTTTCCACCCTGAATTTGCCTTCTTGCCACGTAAATTCAAAATTGCGGTGTCTGCACTGGAAGAAATTGACCGTGCTGCGACTGCATTTCATGACATTGGTGTCTATATTGTCAAAAATGAAGCAGGCGAAATTGGCTATAAAATTAAAGTCGGTGGTGGCTTAGGTCGTACTCCAATTATCGGTAGCTTTATTCGTGAGTTCTTGCCACGTGAAGACTTGATTGCTTATTTAGAAGCTATTTTACGTGTTTATAACTTGCATGGTCGTCGCGACAATAAATATAAAGCACGTATCAAAATTTTGGTAAAAGCTTTAACCCCTGCAGTATTTGCAGAAAAAGTTGAAGCTGAATTTGCACATACGGTGAAAACCTTAAAAATTGATGCAGAAACTTTGCAAAAAATGGATGAAAACTTCACGCCATTTGCTTATCAAAACTATGCCGATGAAGATTTTAGCGAGCTGTTTGCACAGTATCCAAAATTCAAGCAATGGTTCAACATCAACACCAATGCGCACAAAGTACAAGGCTATCGTATTGTCACCATTTCATTGAAACGTGCAGGTGTTGCACCAGGTGACATGACGACAGAAGAAATGAATCTGATTGCAGATTTAGCCGATCAATATACCTTTGGTGAATTGCGCACCACGCATGAGCAAAATATTGCTTTGGTAGATGTGCCACAAAAAGACCTGTTTGCATTGTGGCAAGTGCTCGATGCCAATAACTTGGCGCGCGCGCATATTGGCTTTATTACCGATATTATTTGCTGTCCGGGTGGTGATTTCTGTTCACTTGCCAATGCCAAATCTATTCCAATTTC
This sequence comes from Acinetobacter sp. YH12120, assembly GCF_013418795.1. NCBI lineage: Bacteria > Pseudomonadati > Pseudomonadota > Gammaproteobacteria > Moraxellales > Moraxellaceae > Acinetobacter > Acinetobacter sp. YH12120. The sequence continues at coordinate 26,808 of NZ_VPBI01000021.1, forward strand.
AGAAGCCATTTCACGCCGTTTTGATGATTTGGATACCATTTATAATCTTGGCAAACTGGATTTAAATATTTCAGGTTGTATGAACGCTTGTGGTCATCACCACGTTGGTAATATCGGGATTTTAGGTGTCGATAAAAAAGGCGCGGAATTCTACCAAATCACTTTGGGCGGGCATGCAGACCATGATGCGTCAATCGGTGATATTTTAGGGCCATCTTTTGCTGCTGAAGTGATTCCTGATGTGGTGGAAGAAATTTTAAATACCTACTTAGATTTGCGTAGTGAAGGTGAAGACTTCATCGACACTTATCGCCGTGTCGGCATTCAACCATTTAAGGAGCGCGCTTATGCTTAATACTGCACTACCTGTGCTCGCAAAAGATGGCACGATTGCAGACAATACTTATCAAGTGATTGCTGAAGATGCAGCATTACCGCAAGGTGATGTGGTGCTCAGCGTTGAACAGCTTGATCAGTTGGCACAAATTTCAGGTAAAAAAGCCCTATATTTAACGGTAGATGCTTCGCCTGAAAACCATGAATTTCCATTGGCAGAACTGGATGCAATTTTTATTGAATTTTCAGGTTTTAACGATGGCCGTGGTTATTCTTTTGCGGCATTGTTACGCCGTCAAGGCTTTCAGGGTGAACTTCGCGCAGTCGGTGATGTCTTTAAAGACGTCTTAAATTATATGAAACGTGCAGGTTTCGATACTTTCGTGATTAAAGAAGGTAAAGATGTGCAAGAAGCTGCAGCAGGTTTGGCGGACTTTACCCATCCTTATCAAGCTTCTACCGCAGTGCCAAAACCAAATTATCAAACAGGTGCGTAATATATTGATGATGGATTTCATCGAAATGTAGATAGATTTTATCGAAATATCGCGGTTCACACATTTACAAACAGCCTGCCATGTGCAGGCTTTTTGTTTGCCTTAAAATGATCAAACGGCTTGTTTTATCGCACTTCTTAATGATTTAATTTACCGCAAAGTGCTGTAGTATAAGCACGCTGATGTAGCATCGCAGTCTTATGTAGGCGTTATTTTTACATTATCAAAAATCAATCAAGACGATAATTTGATGTGATTATCCTCTGATTTATTTTTCAATTTTTTCATGATGAAGTGATTTGTCTTTATGCAAAATTCTATCCGTATTGGTATTGCTGGTTATGGCAACTTAGGTCGTGGTGTTGAAACGGCGATTCATAAAAACCCAGATTTACAATTGGTGGGTATTTTTACCCGTCGTGCGCCTGAAAGCGTTTCACCATGTTTTGCTGAAACAGCAGTGTTTCACATGGATTCATTGTCAGATTTTCAAGACAAAATTGATGTGCTGATTTTATGTGGTGGTTCAAAAGACGACTTGCCACAACAAGGTCCAGTACTGGCGAGCCAATTTAATATTGTCGATAGTTTCGATACGCATGCACGTATTCCTGAATATTATGCATCTGTAGATGCACCTGCGACAGCGAACAAGAAAACTGCACTCATCTCAATTGGTTGGGATCCAGGCATGTTCTCGATTAATCGTTTATTTGGTGAAGCGTTGTTACCTGATGGTGAAACCTATACTTTTTGGGGTAAAGGTTTAAGTCAGGGTCACTCAGATGCCATTCGTCGTGTTGATGGTGTAAAAGCAGGTGTGCAATATACCATTCCATCGAATGATGCCATTGAACAAGTGCGTAGCGGTGCGCGTCCTGTATTAAGCACCAAAGATAAACATACTCGTGAATGTTATGTCGTACTTGCAGAAGGTGCCGATGCTGCTGCGGTAGAGCAAGCGATTGTGACCATGCCAGATTATTTCGCTGACTACAACACAACCGTAAATTTCATTGATGAAGCGACTTTAGCCAAAGATCACCAACGCATGCCACATGGCGGTTTTGTCATTCGCAGTGGCAATACCAGCGATGAACAAAAACAAGTGCTTGAGTTCTCATTGAAGTTAGACAGCAATCCTGAGTTTACCGCGAGTATTTTGGTGGCTTACGCACGTGCTTGTTATCGTTTAAACCAAATGCAGCAATATGGTGCAAAAACTGCTTACGATGTTGCGCCAGGCTTATTGTCAATGAAATCGCCTGAACAGTTGCGTGCAGAATTGCTCTAAGACTTTTTCAAGCCGTAAGCAAAAAGACGAATCATTGATTCGTCTTTTTGCTTTTTGAATAAAGAGGGGTAAGGGAATGACTGTATCCCATCTGCCCTAATTCCGTTTTACAAATAGGGCTTCAAGGCATTAAAGCAATTCAATCGCAACTGCAGTTGCTTCACCACCACCAATACAGAGAGCAGCAACGCCACGTTTGCCACCTGTGCGTTTAAGCGCATGAATTAAAGTCAGGATAATACGTGAACCTGTAGAACCCACAGGATGCCCAAGTGCACATGCACCACCGTTGATATTCACTTTTTCAGGATCAAGCTTGAACTCATCCATTGGGCACATGGTGACCATGGCAAAAGCTTCATTAATTTCCCATAAATCTACATCTGCAACTTGCCAACCCGCTTTATCCAATACTTTTTGAATCGCAGCAACAGGGGCGATGGTGAACTCAGATGGGTGTTGTGAATTGGTGGCATAAGCCACAATTTTTGCTAATGGTTGTAAACCTTTATTTGCTGCATTTTCTGCAGACGTTAGGACTAAGGCTGAAGCACCATCTGAAATTGAGCTGGCATTGGCTGCGGTAATCGTGCCATCTTTGGCAAAAGCTGGACGAAGGGTTGGGATTTTTTCAATATTGGCATTAAACGGTTGTTCGTCTTTATCGACAACCACGTCACCTTTACGTGTTGAAACATGTACAGGCACAATTTCATCGACAAAATAGCCTTCATTTACGGCAGTTTGCGCGCGTTTGAGAGAGCGAATCGCAAAATCATCCATTTGTTCACGGGTATAGCCTTTGCTATTGGCCATATCTTGTGCGAATGAGCCCATTAAACGCCCTGTTTCTGCATCTTCTAAGCCATCTAAGAACATGTGATCTTTCACATCACCGTGTCCCATGCGGTAACCTGCACGTGCTTTAGTCAGAATATAAGGTGCATTGCTCATCGACTCCATGCCACCTGCAACAATGATGGAAGCAGAACCTGCTTTAATTGCATCGGTAGCTTGCATGACAGCTTTCATGCCCGAACCACACAGTTTATTGATGGTCACTGCACCTGTTGAATCTGGTAAACCTGCTTGACGCATAGCTTGACGTGCAGGACCTTGTTTTAAGCCAGCAGGTAAAACACAGCCCATAATGACTTCTTCGATATCTGTGGGTTGCAGACCTGCACGTTGAATAGCGGCTTGAATACTTGCTGCACCCAGTTCAGGTGCGCTTAGTCTGGCTAAACTACCCTGAAAACCACCCATAGCAGTACGAGCGCCATTCACAATCACGATATCCATCATTTTATTCTCCCAATTTATTTGTGCTTTTGTTTAGATTGAATTCCAAGCAGGAATAGATCACTTCAGCAGTATAGGCAAAAAAAGATAAGAATAATGTGACAATGTAAAGATCGTTTAGACTGCTGAGTTAACATATATTGATGTCTTCAGCTCGGGTTTGCCCCATTTTACTGAGTACTAAGCGCTTGCTTGTAAGGTGAGTGGAGCAGTAAAAGAAGCTACCATTTGAGCCGATCGGCAAACCTTGTTGAGCATTAAAAGTCACACTAGGAATGTTTAAAGTTCCACGCCAATCCAAGGTTCCGTATTTAAGTGCAGTTTTTTCTGTATAAAGAATGTATTCACTATCGTCAATTTGGCGGTTTCGATTGCGATCCATAAAGATCAAAAAACCAGTATTCCAGTTTTGCTTGCTACATTGAACAAAGTTTTGTGTAGGACAAATCACCACATTGCTGTGATGAGTGAACGCATGAGAACGTGCTATTTTCAGGCTGGACTGTAATGAATACTGAATTCGTTTGAGTTCTTGTTCTGCCATCAGTTGATGAAAATGTGGCAGGGCAATCATGACTAAAATCGCACTAATCGCTAACGTGACGATCAATTCAAACAGCGTGAAGCCGTTTTTTCTTACATTCGACATAAGTCTTTACCTGTTATTGTTATGTTTTTTTATGATTAATCTGAGTAATTTGTTGTTTTATAGCGCTTTATTTATTGTATAATAATTACTGAACAACTTCTCGCGAAAGTGTTAGAATAAACCGTAAGAAAGATAGGCTATTCGCCACAAATAATTGAGTAGAAAGTTACCGAATTACAACGGAAATTGTAAGTAATTTTGTCAATAATTTACTTGATTAAAATTATCAAGCACTTGGAAAATTAAAAAAGTGTTTGTATGATTCAAAGTGACTAGCTTAAAAATAATACTGGGGTATAAGAAAGCCTATCTCAGGGTAGTCGAAAATTTAGGCTTGAGCTTGAACAACAATTGTTATCTCTGGAGGATAAATCCATGAAAATGAGTCGTATTGCATTAGCAATGCTCGTAGCTGCTCCTTTAGCTGCTGCAAACGCGGGCGTAACTGTTACTCCATTAATGCTGGGTTATACTTGGCAAGACACTAAACACAATAATGGTCAATCACAGTTGTTATCTTCAAAACTTGGTCAAGGCGAAATGAAAGACGACTTGTTCGTTGGTGCTGCGATTGGTGTTGAATTAACTCCATGGTTAGGTTTCGAAGCTGAATATAACCAAGTGAAAGGCGACGTAAGCCAAATGAATGGTTCGCGTAATCGTGAACAACGTCCTGATACACAAGTTCTACCTGGTGCTGAGTACAAATCAACTCAAATTAATGGTAACTTCTATGTTACTTCTGATTTAATCACTGGCAACTATGACAGCAAAGTGAAGCCTTATCTATTAGCGGGTGCCGGTCACTACAAATACAAATTTGATGGCGTAGGTCGTGAGAACTCTGTAAATGCAGCAAATGCGATTAACCGTGGTAACACTGAAGAAGGTACTCTAGGTAATGCAGGTATCGGTGCATTCTGGCACATTAACGATGCATTGGCGCTCCGTACAGAAGCTCGTGGTACTTATCACTTCGACGAACAGTTCTGGAACTATACAGCACTTGCTGGTCTTAACGTAGTTCTAGGGGGCCGTTTGAAACCAGCTGCTCCAGTGGTAGAAGTTGCTCCAGTTGAAACCGTTGCTCCAGTTCAACCTGCTCCACAAGAGTTGACTGAAGACTTGAACATGGAACTTCGTGTGTTCTTTGATACAAACAAATCAAACATCAAAGATCAGTACAAGCCAGAAATCGCTAAAGTTGCTGAGAAGTTAGTTGAATATCCAAACGCTACTGCTCGCATCGAAGGTCACACTGACAACACTGGTCCACGTGCATTGAACGAACGTTTATCTTTAGCTCGTGCGAACTCTGTTAAATCTTCACTTGTAAATGAATACAATGTAGATCCAGCTCGTTTGTCTACTCAAGGTTTCGCTTGGGATCAACCGATTGCTGACAACAACACTAAAGAAGGTCGTGCTATGAACCGTCGTGTATTCGCGACGATCACTGGCAGCCGTACAGTGACTGTTGAACAACAAGCTCAATAATTTGAGTTAAGTTAAAAAAACGACTCTTCGGAGTCGTTTTTTTATGCTTATTTTTATGAAATATTGACTAAAGAGTGCCTGAAATGATTTACATTCAATACGTTTAAAAAATATTGTAAAAGTATGATTTTTAGAATAAAGAGTAAATAAGGTAGAGGCTGATGGTGCTTAATATTTCGGTCTGTTGACTCGTAAACTTAGTCGAATTTTTATACCAAGTTTATCGTCAATTAAAGCGTCGTCGCAGATCAAACTTTTAAAACATGGACTCGATGTCTATCAGTCGATCAAATCGTTGTTTAACGATTATAAAATCAACATTGAGCAGTTTGTGGCGTGATCTCTCGCCTTATTATCAATAACGAAAGTGCTTTAAATAAAATTTACGTAAATTTACACCATAAAAAACAGCCAAATATTGGCTGTTTTTTTGAATCTTAGCTTCTTAAATGAAGTGCAATAGAAGAAGAACTTTTTTAGTCATGATCAGGGTGTAGTGGTTTCACATCCATATCCTGATATGCAATCAGTTTGGTTTTGTGTTTCCATTTATAGCCTAACCAAATGACCAAGAACAAAAGAATACCAATATAAGTCGATAAAACAGCGACCCATTCACCTTCAAGCACTGCTTGGTAGTTTTGCCCTAACACGACAATTGCACACAAAATAAAGGCAAACCATGGCGCAAAAGGAAAGAATTTGGCGCGGTAATCTAAATCTTCAAGTTTGTAGCCTTGTGCCAAATAGCCTTTACGGAAGCGATAATGCGATACAGCAATTCCGAGCCAAACGATAAAGCCACACATGCCTGACATATTCAGAAGCCAGTTAAATACTTGTTTTTCACCAATAAATGTTGTTAAAAAACATAGTGCAGCGATTGCTGTTGTGGCATACAGTGCATTCATTGGGACGCCACGAGCATCTAAGCGGGCAAAAGCTTTTGGTGCACTGCCTTTGCGTGCCATATCAAATAGCATACGGGTCGATGAATACATGCCCGAGTTCCCTGCAGAAAGAATCGCAGTTAAAATCACCGCATTCATGACACTTGCAGCAAAGGCAAAGCCTGCTTGCTCATATAATAAAGTAAACGGAGAGAGCGCAATGTTATCGGTGGCGGCTGCTTGAAGTAAACGTGGGTCATCATAGGCGATTAACGTGCCAATAATGAAAATACACACGATATAAAACAACAAAATACGCCAGAAGATTTGTTTGATTGCAATAGGAATGGTTTTCTTAGGATTTTTAGATTCACCCGCTGCAACGCCAACCATTTCAGTACCTTGAAATGAGAATCCTGCAATCATCGCCACACCAATTAAGGCAGATAGTCCACCTACAAATGGCGCTTCGCCTTTGCTCCAATTGGCAAATGTAGCAACATCAGGGTTGAGCATGATTTTGACAATCATAAAAATACCGATAATGATGAATGCCACAATCGCAAGTACTTTGACCAAAGAAAAGAAGAACTCAGACTCACCAAAACCTTTGACGGTTAATGCGTTAATTGCGAAAACCACCGCTAAAAATAATGCACTCCAGTAAAAGCCAGGAATATCAGGAAACCAAAATTTCATGATGAATTGCACCGCAACCAATTCAAATGCCACGGTAATAGCCCAGTTGTACCAATAGTTCCAACCTAGTGCAAAACCGAAACCACCTTCGACATATTTACTGCCATAGGTAAAGAACGCGCCTGAAGTTGGATTATGCGTTGCAAGTTCGCCTAGACTGGTCATCAAAAAATAAATCATGACGCCAATTAGGGCATACGCAAGCAAGGCGCCACCAGGACCTGCATTGGCAATGGTCGCACCTGAAGCAAGGAATAAACCTGTACCAATTGAGCCACCAATGGCGATCATGTTTAAATGACGCGCACCGAGCTTACGCTGCAGTTTTCTACTGTTGTGTGAGTCGCTCATCCTACTTCCTTTGTATTTTTCTGCGTGCTGGCAAACAGCACTTTAAAGCCTTGTTGATCTGCCTTGATTGTGCATTGACCGAAACTTTGTTCAATTAAGAGTGGATAATTCAAAAAGCGATTGGCCACAATCCAAAGTTCACCACCCGATTTCAGATGACGACGTGAAGTTTTACACAGGTTTTCACTGGCATCGTAATGTGTTTGAATGCCTTGGTGGAACGGGGGATTACTCACGATGGCATGCAAAAATAGCGGTGCATCTTCAACGCCTGTCACGGCTTTAATTTCAAGTTGTTGTGGATTGAGCTGATTTTTTTCAAACGTCATTAGCGTTGACGCTAAAGCAAAGGCATCGACATCTAAAGCAAAAATACGATTTTCAGGGTTAAGTTTGGCTAAGTAAGCACTGATCACACCCGCGCCACAGCCAAAATCTGCAATTTTTCCAGCAGTAACCTGATTCAAGTAAGGCAGTAATACAGCCGTGCCAACATCCAAGTGTTTTTGGCTAAATACACCCGGCAAGGCACAAATCTGTAAATCGCCTTTAGGTGTAGCAACTGTATAGTTTTTCGCCCAATCTGCTAAGGTTTTAGTTTGAACCTTGCAGTCTAAAATCAGCTGCCATAGTTGGCAGTGGCGGGCGCTATCTAGTTTGAGTGTTTTGCCATAAGGTTGTAATTGCTTTGCAGCCCGTTCAATTCCTGCTTTCTTTTCACCGACTAAAAATACGCTGCTGCCTTGTGGGAGTTGTGCGGCAATGGTGTGAATCAGGTAATTGAGCAGTTCCTTAGATTTCGGTACAAAAATAACAGCCTGATCAAATTCACCGACAGGCAATTCTGCACCAAAATGCACTTGCGCCTGTTGATTTTGAAAGTATTGATAGTCGTTAAAATTCCATGTCCAAACAGAAGCTTGGATTGAGTCACCTAATTCTGCGAGGAGTTGATCGGTCGGGGCATTGATCAGTAGAACGCGACCAGACAAATAGTCGTATTGTCTGAGTAAAACTTCGCTTTGGGGGTTCATGGTTCTCTCTCCAATAGAAAAACACTGCCCAAGTTCAGCTCAGACAGTGTTTTTTGGACATGCAATTACTTTTTAGTTTCAGGAAGCACAATATTTAAAATGAGTGCTGCAATACCGCCTGTTGCAACGCCTGAACTGAAAATATTACGGAATAATTCAGGTAAGTGTTCCAGAATTTGTGGCACTTGTGCAACACCTAAGCCTAAGCCCAATGAAATTGCAATAATCAGCAAGGCACGACGATCTAAAGCGACACCTGAAAGAATATTGATTCCCGAAGCGGCAACGGCACCAAACATCACCATCACAGCACCACCTAGTACGGCTTGAGGCACAGCCTGAATCACACCTGCAACTGCAGGAAGTAAACCTAAAATGATGAGTAGGGCAGCAATCCAGATGCCGACATAACGGCTAGCAACACCTGTAAGTTGAATCACGCCATTATTTTGGGCAAATACCGAACTTGGAAAGGTGTTGAAAATCCCTGCCAAGAATGAGTTAGCGCCATTCACCAATACACCGCCTTTGATACGCTGCATCCATTGCGGGCCATCTACAGGTTGATTGGAAAGTTTGGATGTTGCGGTAATATCACCAATGGCTTCCAGTGAAGTCACCAAATAAATAAATGCCAATGGAATGAATAAGCTCCAAGAGAAATCCAGTCCAAAATGCATTGGTGTTGGAACTTGTACCAGAGGCGCATCTTTCAGACCTGAAAAGTCAAGATGACCCATCATGCCTGCCATTGCATATCCAATCACCAAGGCAATTAAAATGGCAGAGCTTTTAATCCATGTGATATTGATGCGGTTTAAAATAATAATAATGGCCAAGACTGTGCACGACATAATCAGGTTGTCAGTATTGGCAAAAGTATTATTGCTCATGGCTTGATAGCCACCGCCCATACTAATTAAACCTTCTTTAATAAGGGTTAGACCAATTAACAGCACCACAATACCAGTGACCAATGGGGTAATCAGCTTTTTGACCCACGGTAAAATTTGCGATACGCCCATTTCAATAAACGAACCTGCAATGACCACGCCAAAAATTGCCGCCATGACCGATTCAACAGGTGTGCCTGCGGCGACCATAGCAGAGCCGATCCCAATAATGGGGCCAATAAAGTTAAAACTGGTGCCTTGCACAATGAGCAAACCTGCACCAAAAGGGCCGACTTTTTTACATTGTAAAAAGGTTGCAATGCCTGAAATGACCAAAGACATTGACAAGATCATGTTGGTATCTTGTTTGGAAACACCTAAAGCCAAGCAAATTAAGAGACCTGGTGTGACAATTGGAACAATAATTGCCAGTAAATGCTGAAAAGCTGCTAAAAAAGCGATGAATGGTTTTGGACGGTCATTCAGACCATAGACCAAATCGAGCTGGTCTTTTGGGTGGGGAGAGTGGTTTAAATCAGACATGAGTCATAAAAAATTGCAAAAGTGGCGCTATTCTAATCGAGTTACACAGCTTTACAAAACCCAAAGCACGCCACTCATCAAAAAAAATTGTGTGTGTCAATAAAGTGTCACTATAAAACTTTAGTATTTTTCTGTATAATTTGCCCTCAAATTTATAGCGTATTGAATTTAAATGTCTGATATTAAAACTCTCCGCAACATCGCAATTATTGCGCACGTTGACCACGGAAAAACAACTCTTGTGGATAAACTTTTACAACAATCGGGCGCACTCGGTGAACGAGCGGGCGAGATTGAGCGTGTCATGGATTCAGGCGCTATTGAAAGTGAACGTGGTATTACCATTCTTGCAAAAAACACTGCAATCAAATGGTTAGACAAACGTACTGATACTGAATACCGCATTAACATTGTGGACACCCCGGGACACGCCGACTTCGGTGGCGAAGTTGAACGTGTAATGTCGATGGTTGACTGCGTATTACTTCTTGTAGACTCTCAAGAAGGCCCAATGCCACAAACTCGCTTTGTAACGCAAAAAGCCTTTGCACGTGGTTTGAAGCCAATCGTGATCATCAACAAGGTAGATAAGCCAAACGCACGTCCAGACTGGGTAATTGATCAAGTATTTGACTTGTTTGATAACTTGGGTGCAACTGATGACCAATTAGACTTCCCAATCGTATATGCATCAGGCTTACGTGGTGTTGCTGGTCCTGCACCAGACGAATTAGCGGAAGATATGACACCGTTATTCCAAACAATTGTAGATATCGTCGAGCCACCAGCAGTTGATGTTGATGGTCCATTCCAAATGCAAGTCTCTTCACTTGACTATAACAGCTTCGTAGGTGTTATTGGTGTTGGTCGTATTCAACGTGGTTCAGTGAAATTAAATACACCTGTAACCGTGATTGACCAAGAAGGTAAAACACGTAACGGTCGTATCTTAAAAATCATGGGTTACCATGGTTTAGAGCGTGTTGATGTTGAATCTGCTTCTGCAGGCGACATCGTATGTGTAACAGGTATGGACGAACTGCATATTTCTGACACGATTTGTGATCCGAAAAATGTAGAAGCTTTACCGCCGCTTTCTGTAGACGAACCAACCGTATCGATGACTTTCCAAGTTAACAACTCACCTTTTGCGGGTAAAGAAGGTAAGTTTGTGACTTCACGTAACATCCGTGAACGTCTTGACCGTGAATTGATTCATAACGTTGCACTTCGTGTAGAAGATACTGACAGTCCAGACCGTTTCAAAGTATCTGGTCGTGGTGAGCTTCACCTTTCTGTATTGATTGAAAACATGCGCCGTGAAGGCTTCGAAATGGGTGTATCTCGTCCGCAAGTCATCTTGAAAGAGATTGATGGCGAAATGCAAGAACCATACGAAAACGTGACTTTTGACGTGGAAGAACAGCACCAAGGCGCTGTGATGGAACAAATGGGTAACCGTAAAGGTGAGATGACCAATATGGAAGTAGACGGTAAAGGCCGTATCCGTATTGAAGCCACTGTGCCTTCACGTGGTTTAATTGGTTTCCGTTCTGAATTCATGACCATGACTTCAGGTACAGGTATCATGACGTCAAGCTTCTCACACTATGGCCCAATGAAAGCAGGTCAAGTTGCCAAACGTCAAAACGGTGTGTTGATCTCTATGGTTCAAGGTACGTGCTTGGGTTATGCATTGTTCAGCTTGCAAGACCGTGGTCGTTTATTCGCCAAGCCTCAGTTAGAAGTTTACGAAGGTATGATCATTGGTATTAACTCTCGTTCAGATGATATGGTGGTTAACCCAACCAAAGCGAAACAGTTAACAAACGTACGTGCTTCTGGTACTGATGATGCGTTGACACTGGTACCTGCAATTGAATTCACGCTTGAACAAGCGCTTGAATTTATTGAAGATGATGAGCTGGTTGAAGTAACGCCAAAGTCAATTCGTATCCGTAAGCGTTACTTGACTGAAAACGAACGTAAACGTAACCGTTCTGGTAAATAAGTTTTAAAAATGATGTTGTCCTCATGCGGGGCAGCAAAATTTAAAAATGCCATCAATTTATTGATGGCATTTTTTGTTTAAAATTAGCAAACCAATATATAAAAGCAGATGATTTCCGAGTAAATTACGTGGAAATGAAGCTATAAAATTTATGTATACTTCGTCACATAAATTAAAGTCAAAAAAACTGGAGATTTAAATGAGTATTATTCAAGAGTTCCGCGAATTTGCGGTAAAAGGTAACATGATCGACTTGGCTGTCGGTGTGATTATTGGTGGGGCATTTGGTAAAATTGTTGACTCATTAGTGAAAGATATCATCATGCCATTGATTACTGTGATCACTGGCGGTGGTGTGGATTTCACACAAAAGTTCTTTGTTTTGGGCGATAACCCAAACAATTTACAGTCTTTAGATGAGTTAACCAAAGCAGGTGTAAATGTCCTGACCTATGGTAACTTCCTTACGATTTTAATTAACTTCATTATTTTGGCATGGGTGGTGTTCTTAATGGTGAAAATGATTAATCGTATGCGCCGTAAACAAGAAGAAGCAGCGCCAGAACCAGCAGCAACGCCAGAAGATATCGCGTTGCTACGTGAAATTCGTGATGAATTGAAAAAACGTCAATAATTTTTAATACGCAATCAAAACAAACAGCGCTTTATGCGCCGTTTGTTTGCACCCTATTCTCTAGGATGGAGAGGCGCTGAAGGCATAAAAATTACATCCGAAACTTTACTTCTACCAAATGAAAACCAAACTGACTTTTTACAGGTCCGTGTAGTACGCGTTCTGCTGCGGTAAACACTAATTTATCAATGACGGGTACCAATTGTCCTTTTTTGACCTCACCCAATTCCCCACCTTTTTTTCCTGAAGGGCAGGTCGAAAATTGTTTGGCAATTTTGGCAAAATCAGCACCTGATTGAATCCGCTTTTTCAGTTGTTCACAGGTTTCTTTATCTTTCACTAAAATATGACGCACAATAGCGGTTCTCATACTTTTTTACCTCGTTTGCTTGTTGCAGCTTTAGTCGAAGTGAGTACTTTTTTCAAAGGCTGACATTCAGGACAAAATACCGAGGCACGTTGGCCCAGTTTTAAATTTTCTAGTGTGGTTTCACAGTTCACACACATTTCACCTGCACGTCCATACGCCAACAAGGTTTGTTGGAAATAGCCATTTTCGCCCATCGCATTGCTGTAATCACGTAAGGTCGAACCGCCTAAATCAATCGCTTGTTTTAAAATGCGTTTGATTTCGAGCACTAGTTTTTCAATCTGTTTCAAACTGAGTGATGATGCAGGTTGTGCAGGGTGAATACCTAAATTAAACAGACTTTCCGTGGCATAAATATTGCCCACACCCACCACGACATGGTTATCCATAATTGCAACTTTGATGCCAACATTTTTGTTTTTGAGCTTCTGTGCAAGATAGTCGGGGTTAAAGGCATCACTCAACGGCTCAGGGCCAAGTGGATCTATCAGTTTGCGTTGAGAGCTTTCATTTAGCCATAAAATACAGCCAAAGCGACGTGGGTCGTGGTAGCGCAATTGTATATCTTCAAACTGAATAATCAAATGGTCGTGTTTGCGTAAATCTTCCTGCGCATCGCAAAGACGAAAACTGCCCGACATGCCTAAATGCCACAACATGCTGTCCTGTTCAAATTGCGCCAGAATGTATTTGGATCTGCGGGTCAATTGCAGTAATTTTTGTCCTGTGAGTTTATGTAGGTTTTCTGGAATGGGCCAGCGTAAATTGGCTTGACGTACTTCTACATTCAGGACTTTTTGATCAAGTAGCGGCAATAGACTAGTTTTGGTAGTTTCAACTTCTGGTAATTCTGGCATGGTACAAATTCAATCCGCTTTTAGAAATTAAGCAGGCAAGGACATACAGTAATGCGCTTAATATTGGGCATTATCCATAGAATACAAGCCATAGTGTGCTGTCGCAAAATTATTCTGTGTAAAACAAAAGCAGGCTTTGCAAAAACCATACAACACGTTATAAATAAATCATTTTTAAACATCTATTATAGAAAAACCATCTAAAACAGATGGCAGATTCTGAGTGATTACTTCTTTTTTATTTAATGATTCGCTTTTGGTGAATCGCACTGTATGAGGGCTTGCAGCGTGACATTACTTTTTCAGCCGATTCAATTTGGATCACTGCAACTTGCCAACAAAATTGTTATCGCCCCGATGTGTCAATATTCTGCCAATGAACAAGGTGAATTGAGCTATTGGCATGAGCAGCAATGGGCCAATTATGCCTTGTCCGGCGCAGGGATGTGTATAGTAGAAGCCACGGCAGTGCAGGCAGAAGGACGTATTAGTTATGCAGATTTAGGCTTATGGAATGACATGCAGCGTGCGCAGATGAAAGCACTATTGCATAAAGTTAAAAGTTTATCGCCTATGCCATTTGCTGTGCAGTTGGCACATGCGGGTCGTAAAGCTTCAACCGATAAACCGTGGCAGGGCAAAGGACAGTTTGCACCGAATGAAGAACATGGTTGGCAGACGGTATCGGCCAGTGAGTTGCCATTTCAATCGCACGAACATCCACCGCATGCTTTAACGCAAGATGAAATTCAACAGGTCATTGCAGACTTTGCCAGCGCCGCAGTACGAGCGGTGGATGCAGGTTTTGACTTAATCGAAATTCATGCCGCACATGGCTATTTATTGCATCAATTTATGTCGCCATTGTCTAATCACCGCCAAGATGAATATGGCGGCAGTTTGGAAAATCGGATTCGCCTTACATTGGAAGTATTTCAAGCGATTCAAAATGCTGTTCCACAAGGCTATCCAATTGGGGTGCGAATTTCTGCAACAGACTGGATGGATGATGCAGATGGCTGGAATGTGGAATCTTCTGTGGGTTTGGCAAAAGCACTGGAGCATTTAGGTGCGGCTTATATTCACGTGTCGAGCGGTGGTTTGCATGTCGATCAAAAAATTGATTTACATGCGGGTTATCAAACACCATTTGCACATGCCATTAAGCAAGCTGTAAAAATTCCTGTAATTGCGGTGGGTTTGATTACCGAAGCGATGCAGGCAGAAGGTATTTTGCAATATGAACAGGCCGATGCAATTGCGATAGCACGTGCCATTTTATATGACCCACGTTGGCCATGGCATGCTGCGGCAGAATTGGGCGAAAAAATTGAAATTGCCCCGCAATATTTACGATGTCAGCCGCATGGGTTCCGTACTTTATTTGCGCCGTTTAAATCAACAGATACGGAAGTGGAATCCTAATATTTTATCTGCTTAAAATAAGTGAAACTTACACTATTTTGCCGTGCTTTATCGGGAGCTTCGGTGTAAGCTAAATCAGTAAAACCATGTCGATCATGGGCAACACTGAAAAAGGATGTCAGGGTGTTACTGAGTATTTTATTTCCCATTTGTACCGTAGTACTGTTGGGATATTTTGCCGTCAGAAGCCAATTTATTGAGACCAGTGCGATTCAGTTTCTAGGTCAATTTGTCATGAAAGTGGCGTTGCCTGCATTTCTATTGCAGGCATTGGCCAGTAAAAGTTTGTCAGAAATCTGGCATCCCGCTTATTTTTTAGGTTACGGTGGCGGTTCTATTCTGCTGTTTATCTTTGCCTTTTTACTGTATCGGCATTATTTTAATTCAAACTTAACCCATGCCAGTGTCTTGGCAATGGGTGCATCAATGTCAAATACAGGGTTTATTGGCACTGCTATTTTGACTTTGTTGATTGGCAGTCAATCGGCAATTTATTTGTCTTTAACTTTAATTGTCGAAAATTTAATTATTGTGGCATTGATGCTGATTTTGGCAGAACGAGGGCTACAATCTTCAGCGAAATCAGGTTGGCAGGTGTATGCCGAAACTGTGCAGCGCTTACTGAAAAATCCAGTAATTTTATCTATTTTATTGGGTATGCTGTGCGTATTGTTGAATTTCAAACTGCCGCAAGCTATTGCACAAGTGCTGGAAATGTTGGGCAAAACTGCTTCACCTTTGGCTTTATTTGTGATAGGTGGAAGTTTGGTCGGCATGCAAATCAAGTCGGTGAATTTGCAAAGTATTGTTTTGGTTGCATTCAAAGTATTGCTGATGCCACTCACGATTTTTGGAATTTTATGGGCATTAGATGTGAACCGAGAAATGCTATTTGTCGGGACTTTGCTTGCGGCTTTACCAATGCCAATTGCCTTTGGTATTTTCGGGCAGCACTATGGTTTACATGAAAAAGCCTTAGCCCCCTTGGTGTTGAGTACAGTTTTTGGTTTTGTGATGGTGGCGATTTTATTGACACAATCGGGTAAGTATTTTTGACATACTCCCACCACTTTCGTTTTCACTCAAGTGGGGGATTCTAAAAGCAAAGCTCTTAGGCGACTTCCTCACGGATTTCGCTTGCTTTCTGCTTCTTAGGGCGACCTTTACCGCATCCACCC
>NZ_VPBI01000022.1:0-32803 GCF_013418795.1 Acinetobacter sp. YH12120
TCAGCTTGCTTCAAGATACTCATGATCAAGCTGTCTGAATACTTAGATGTTTTCATAGAAAATCTCCTTAAATCAAGGTTATTCGATTTTCTACTTTTAAACTCAATTATTTTTAGGGGGGATTACCCTAAAAACAGATTATAGATATTCTGTTTCCTTAATTTACAATACCTTTCCATTCCCTTCTATTGATAATACTAAAAAAGAATTATTAACACTGTCAGCTATTAAAATTATTGAAATTAGAGAAAAATTTCATAATTTAACTATCTCAGACTTATATGATCCAAATAGAATGCCAACTGAATTAAAATGTGCGCATGATGAAAACGATAAATTAGTAGATAGTTGCTATCGAAAACAACCATTTCAAACAGATGAAGAACGTTTAGATTATCTTTTTTTATGTTATGAAGAAATGATAGAGAGGGAAAGAAATAATGATTAATATAGTAGAAGTTAATTATCAAACAACTGGGGAAAGTACCTCTATTAATAATATGGGAATGCGAGCCATGCAAGCTCGTGCTTATGCAGCTCGTAATTCTCAATACCTTTTGTTGAAAGCCCCTCCAGCTTCAGGTAAATCTCGTGCTTTAATGTTTTTGGGATTGGATAAGCTACACAACCAAGGGTTAAGCAAAGTTATTGTAGCCGTACCTGAACGCTCTATTGGTGGTTCATTTTCCAGTACGAAGCTGAGCGAAAGTGGCTTTTTTGCAGATTGGGACATCAAACCTGAAAATAATTTATGTACTGCTGGTGGCGATAAAAGCAAAGTAAAAGCCTTTAAACGTTTTATGGAAGGTACAGACCAAATTTTAGTATGTACTCATGCCACACTAAGATTTGCCTTTGAAGAGCTTGAAGATCATGTATTTGATAATACATTAGTGGCAATTGATGAATTCCATCATGTTTCAGCTGATGCTGACAATATTCTAGGTACTGTTCTTAAATCTTTAATGGACAATACCTCGGCTCATATTGTAGCGATGACAGGTTCATACTTCCGTGGCGATAGCGTTCCTGTACTTACGCCTGAAGATGAAGCGAAGTTTGATAAAGTTTCTTTTAACTATTACGAACAACTCAATGGCTATAGCTATTTAAAGTCATTAGGCATTGGTTATCACTTCTATAAAGGACGTTACTTTGCAAAAGATGATGAAGGCGTTATTGCAATTGCAGAAGTACTAGATACCGATAAAAAAACCATCATTCATATTCCAAACGTAAACTCAGGTGAATCAACCAAAGATAAATATGATGAGGTGGATGCGATCCTCGAAATCATTGGTGAATTTGTCGCTAAAGATCCTGATACTGGAATTATCACCGTCAAACGTGCAGATGGTAAGATTTTAAAAGTAGCGGACCTCGTTGAAGAAGATGGTCGTGATAAAGTTGTTGAATATCTACGTAACATTAAAACCGTAGATGATCTTGATCTCATCATCGCCCTAGGCATGGCGAAGGAAGGCTTTGACTGGCAATTCTGTGAACATGCTTTAACGATTGGTTATCGTGGCTCTTTAACTGAAATTGTGCAGATTGTGGGACGTTGTACACGAGATAGCTCGAACAAATCACATGCGCAATTTACCAATCTTATTGCTCAACCTGATGCACAAGACACTGAGGTAAAATTTGCAGTAAATAACATGCTGAAAGCCATCACTGCATCTTTATTAATGGAACAAATACTTGCACCAAACTTCAAGTTTAAAACTAAACGTGATGATGAAGATATTGTTCCACCAGGTACGCTCACGATCAAAGGTTTTAAAGAACCAAGTACAGCAAAAACAAAGGCGATTATTGAAAATGATCTTGTGGACCTAAAAGCAGCGATTCTTCAAGATGCTAAGGTGATTGCAGGTTCAGCAGGTAAGGTTGAGCCTGAAGTGGTGAATAAAGTCCTTATCCCTAAGATCATCCAAACCAAATACCCTGACTTAACGAAAGCTGAACTTGAAGAAGTGAGTCAATATTTAGTCGTTGACTCAGTGATTAGCACAGCAGAAGTCAAAGAAGTTGGTGATAAAAAATTTATTCGTATGGCGGATAAATTTATCAATATCGAAGACCTGAATATTGATTTAATTCAATCTGTGAATCCATTCCAAAAAGCTTTTGAAATCCTATCAAAAGAAGTCACCGTCAATGTACTAAAATTGATTAAGGAGGCAATCGAAGCAACTAAAATTACCATGACTCAAGAAGAAGCCATTGAGCTATGGCCTAAGTTAAAAGCCTTCAAAGTTCAGTTTGGTCGTGAGCCTAGTCTAGAATCAAACAACTTAATTGAAAAACGATTAGCTGAATGCCTAATTTATATTCGTGAGCAACGTAGACGAGCTGGAGTGTAATACGTGGAAGATTTTAGCTGGCTTCAAGATATGATTGCTGATGATGACTTAGGTCTTTTAAACGTAAAGAAAAAGACGTCTGGTCTAACGGCTGATGAACAATTGGTCTCAAAATTTAATGAAATTAATAATTTTGTGACACAGCATGGGCGTGTACCTGCTAAGGATATGAAAAACATTTCTGAGTTTATGCTTGCGAGCCGTTTAGAAGCAATTCAAACCAATCCAGAGCAGTACATGGCTTTAGCAGATTATGATGAGCATAATTTGCTGCCACAACATCAGGATTAAAGATATGTCAGATATTAAATCACTTGAAGATATTTTTAACGATGATGATCTAGGTTTGCTTGATGATGGTAAAGATGGTGACATCTTTAAAATTAAGCATGTGCCTGTCCAACGTGCAGCAGCAGATGAAGTTGCTAAACGTAAACGTTGTAAGGACTTTGATCAGTTTGAGCATTTATTTAAAAATGTTCACAGAGAGCTTCGAGAAGGGAAACGTAAGCTCTTACCCTTTAATGATAAGGGTTATCAACTGGTTGAAGGTAATTACTATGTTTTAAACGGCTTATTAGCTTATTTAGCAGATATTAATTTTACTTCCGAAGCGAAAACAGTTGACGGTAAACGTTTTCGTAAAGATGGTCGAACACGTACTATCTTTGAGAATGGAACTGAATCAACCATGCTGTACCGTTCATTAGCTAAAGCATTATATAAAGATGGACGCATTGTTTCAGAGACCAACGAACAAGAAAACTCTAACTTTTATACTAATTTTGGCGGTATCACTGAAGATGATACATCGACAGGTTATATTTATATTCTGAAATCTAAAAGTACAGATCCACGTATCCAATCATACGATCATCTTTACAAAATTGGTTTCGCCACGACAACTGTTGATAAACGTATTGCGAATGCAAAAAAAGAGCCTACTTATTTGATGGCTGATGTTGAAGTCATTGCTGAATATCAAGCTTTCAATATTAATCCTCAAAAATTTGAATATTACCTACATGCCTTTTTTGGTGAATCTTGCCTTGATCTTTTAGTGGCAGATAAAGATGGTAAAAATCATCAACCGAAAGAGTGGTTTATTGCACCTTTAGAAGTCATTCAGCAAGCCGTTGAGTTATTAGTAAATGGGCAGATCATGAGTTATCAATACAATAAGTTTAAGAAAGAGATTGAGTTGAGATAGTGGTATTCTCAAAAGATTTTGATAAAACTATGTATTGATTTTAATGATTTTTTTGTGTAAATTTACTATGCCTTTGGAGTGGATTATCCAGCTCGCAGAGGGATGCAGTTTGAACTGTCCAGCAGTTTATTGAGAAATATTGTAATAAAGAACTGAACCATCAAGGTTGTTAGTTGTTCCAATAGTATCATTACACAGTTGTTCATCATACTAGCTCCAATAGTATAGCATATTAAGTTAATGCGTTATCCGAAGATGTTTTTCGGTAAAATTAGTGCTGGATTTGAAGAAGTAAGAACATTTTCAGATCAAAGTTTAAAGACTCCGTAAGGGCGTAACGTGGGACGCGACACAAGCCCTTACGGATCTGCTAAATAGGGATTAGCATTGAATTTTGAAAAATATAAAAATGAAATCTATGATAAAAAACATATTCTAAGAGTTCAGAATAAAAAAATCCCTAAATCAAGAATTCATTTTGATACACCACTTGATGCTCAAGACGCTTATTCTCTTGTTTCTCAGCCAGATAATGTAGTTAAACATTGGTTTTTACCTTTTATTGGATTTGAACAACGTACACGAAAAATTAAAAGTCATAATGGTTTAAGTCGTAGAGCTGCTAAAAAACGACCTTTAAGATATGCAGCTAACCAAGACGGTTATATTTATGCCTATTATTCACATCTTCTCACTGAAAAATATGAAAATTTCATAAAAGATACTCCTCTACAAAACTCGGTATTAGCCTATCGCCCATTGGGTAAGTCAAACATTGAATTCGCTAAAGAGATTTTTGATTGGATTAGTCAAATCAAAGAATGTAATGTACTCACAATTGATCTATCAAGCTTTTTTGATACTTTAGATCATGCAATACTGAAAGAACAATGGCAGCGTGTTAATGGCGTATCTTGCTTATCCAAAGATCATTATATTGTTTTTAAATCATTAACTAATTACTCATTTTTAGATATAGAAGAAGCTCTGGCGGCTTTAGGATGGCCCGATAAGTCAAAAAGAAAAGAGAAAGATGAAAGAATCCCAAATCCTTTGAGAAAAAAAACTAGCAAGCCCTACCAAGCCCTAGGTGATTTTCGAAGCATTCGAAAAAAACAAGTTACTGATGCTGATGGTGTTGTTAGACACCTAATCCAGAAGCCCAATAAAATCGATGGAAAAAGATATGGAATTCCTCAAGGTTCTCCTATGTCTGCAATACTTTCAAATATTTATATGTTGGACTTTGACAAATATTGTTGTGAATTAGCGAATAATATGGATGGAATATATAGACGCTATTGCGATGATATTATTCTAATTTTCCCCCAGAACATTCAAATGAGCGATGTTTATAAAACTCTTGAAGATTTATTGCTTAATCATGGAGGAAAGGAGTTAAAGATAAATCCAAGTAAGGTTGAAAAAATAAAATTTACTTGTATGTCAGGTAAGCTGAAAGCCGTTGACATAGATACCAAAGTGGACAAGCCTCTACAATATCTTGGCTTTATATATAATGGTCAAGAAATTTTGATCAGGTCATCTAGCCTATCAAATTATTATCGACGTTTAATTTCCAAAATTAGAGCATCGAAAAATAAAGCTGGAAGAAATAACTCAAAAACTTATCGTAGAAAAATCTATCGAATGTATAGCCATTTAGCTCGTAAACAACGTAATTTCATAACTTATACATATAGAGCATCAGAAGTGATGAATGATCTATCAGTTAAGAAACAGCTATCCAATCATTGGAAGCGCATTCATGAAGAACTTAAAAAGTAAATGAGTCATAATTAAATTCTGAGTAATCAGTTTTAAAGATGTCCAAGTAAAATAAGAACTATTGTCCAAGTTGCTATGCCAATGAGTGATCAATTAAATAAGAATATGCAGCTGAATTCCCCCCATGACTGTTAAACAATGATTTGGAATAAATTGCGGTCCTCTCCCAATCCGATCAATTTGATATGATCCTGTACCATTCCACCCTTCAAGAAAGAACGTTCTACCTAATCCACCATCTTTTTCAAGAAAAGCAAATAATCCAACCAATTCATCACGGAATACTAAAATTCCATTTGGATTATTTACTTCCAAGTCTGATAAAGCTTCTATCGTTGTATCATCAGTTTTATACCGCTTTTCTGGTATATCCTCTTTATTAGCTACTTCATTTTTTTTGTTGGCTTCAATTCTAAGCTCTTGCTTAGCAATTTTTAAAAATAACTCTTCACGCTCAATTTCATCTTTTATTTTAGTAAGTTCTTTTTTTAGTTCTTTGAGCTCCTGCTCCGCAGATAATTTTTCAGCTCGCATCTTAATAACTAACTCGTCATTTGAGCAATTAAAATTATGATTTATTTCAATTTTATCTATTTCCATATCAAAATCTTTAGACTTACTTGTTTCTTTTTCTTTATCTATTAGTTGTGAAATTGGACGAAGCCCTGCTTCATAGGCTGGTGATTTCTTCATACTAGGTGTTCCAACTATTGCACTCCATAGATTTGACATCACTCTCCAATCCCCTAAAGGTTTAGGTTTAATCGTCACTTTTGTACCTAGGACCGAACCTAGTGATGATAATAGTGTGACTGCAACAAAATCTACTGGCATTTTATCTGCACGTTCAGCCTCATCAAACACATAATCAGCAAGATCCATTGGTAACATACTTTTGGTAATTTTTTTTACAGGCAACAATTCAGCTCTAATTGGTTGTGGCTCTTTCCAATCAATTAGTTGAGTGCTAGCGATAAGATTATTTATCTCA
Source organism: Acinetobacter sp. YH12120 (assembly GCF_013418795.1). Taxonomy (NCBI): domain Bacteria; kingdom Pseudomonadati; phylum Pseudomonadota; class Gammaproteobacteria; order Moraxellales; family Moraxellaceae; genus Acinetobacter; species Acinetobacter sp. YH12120. The sequence goes on from NZ_VPBI01000022.1 coordinate 6,362, forward strand.
TTCTCTAATTCTTTGGTACATGTAAAAGAATCTACAGGTAGAGATAAACCAATAATTTTAATATTTAAACTAAAAAGACGCCTTTTTAGATCGCTCACATGATCACAAGTAGTAACAATACAAACCTCATTAAATTTTTCTTTAATCTGCTGAGCTTTATTTTGACTTAAATTATTTACTAATAATATTTTATATTTTGAGTCTGATAGTTTATAAGCAGTTTGACTATCTTCCGTTACTAAAAGCACTGACTTACTTTTTTCATTAAAAATGATATTACCATTCCCAATATTTATTTCATTACCTTTAATTAAATTTATGAATCGTAATCCAATAATTTCACCATTTAAATTTCTCAACGGTATAACTGGCATGTCCTCTAGATTCGGATAGTTCTCTAAATTTCTAGTAGCCCTTTTGAATTCTTTAGGCAGTAGGCCATAAATCCTATTCATAGCATTTGCTGTTTCAGTCCCCTCCTGAATTACCATTGAATCATATTCAAAGTAATCAGCAGCATTTGTGCTTTCTGCTTCTTCAACAGCTATGCTCGTATTGTTTGAATATTTTGAATTCATTTTCCAGCCTCCAGCTCAGAATCCGAAGCATCTAAACTCAAAACCCAATTTTTTATTTCATTTTCACGATAAAAAATTCTAGCTTGTTTTTTATCTCCAAATTTTATTGGTTTCGGAAATGAAGGATCTTTTTGTTGCAAGTTATATAGCGTATTTCTACTAACTTTTAGAATACGGCAAACATCTTTAATCTTCAAAAGCATTTGTGAGCTCCAATAACAATGCTAGAGCCATCATGGTTTTTTTGAATTTATAAGCCCTTATGTTTTTTTAATATTTTTCCAAAAAAAACCTAAACAATTGAAATAAATTATTTTATTTTTAATATTTCTTTAACTTTAGCCTTTGCGGCATCATCACTTAGTACATCTAAGTCGGTGTAAAAAATTTGAATTAATTTAGAAATTATATTTATATTGTATGGTCTCTTATCTGGGGAAATCTCTGCCTTTCCATCAATATCCCACATGCTTTTAATAAAGAATGTTCTATGCGATGTATTATCAACTCGTGGAGATTTCATATTTAATATTTCTGTTTCTATTTTCTTGTAAAAAAAATCAAGCAGATCACTATCCACAAATTCAATATAATCAATTAATTTATTATATATTTTTTCACTTAGTAAAATATCATTATATTTTCTTAAAAACTTATATTCTGGTATTTTTATATCATCTTCCATACCACTTAAAGGAGAAATATAATTATTATTTTTCATATACTCCAAAAAATCTTCAATATCTTTATTATCATATTTTTTTGCATATTCTTTTAGTTCATGAAATCTTACATCTATCATTTCCATATCTATAACAGCAATTATTTTTTCTTCTCTCAAATAATTCAAAATCTTATTAACATAGCTTGAACTTAAATAAAAAACTGTTGTCTTAGTTTTCGATAGAGGCGATGCATTTAATAAATTTGTCATTTTATTTTTTGCTGACTCAAGTTTATTGAGCCAATTTTTCAATTCAGTGCCACTATATACCAAACCACTATCTAGTTTTTCCTTATATTTTATTGAGAAATAATATTTTTTAGAAAAAAGAATTAAATCACTTAGCTTTAACTCACACTCCAATATTTTTTTAAAAGACTTATCCTCCAACAATAAATAAATTTTCTCAACATGGAAATCCTTTTCCTCATTACTAAGGTAAGTTTTAAATTTTATATTATTACTTATAAATTTAATTTTAATAAATTTATTATTAATTTTGCTATATTCTTTTAGAAATATAGCTACTTCCTCTTTGTCTTCTTGTGTAACTCTTTCCATTTAATTATCTCAAATTGAAATTCTGCGTTACTGATTTATAAACCAGTATAAAACTTCTCAATCAACTGGCGTGTCTTGACCATCAAGTGAGTGAACACATTATCCCGCTCAAACAGCTTAACCTTATAGTTTGGTAAGTCCTTCAACTCTTCTTTACGTGGTAGGCGTTTGGTGAACTCATAATGCTCCAGAACCTGCTTCATGGCTTCTGGTTTCAGGTTTTCTTCTTTACAAAGATGCTGATAGGCCTGTTCTTTTTCAGCATCCCAGAATTCAGAAAAAGCTGTTTGGACGCTTTGGCCGTTGATCATCTTCGGCATGTTTTCTTCAATGAATTTTTGAATGAGGTCTTGCTTATCGTGCAAGCTGATATCGCTACTGATTAAATCGTAAATTTGCGCTTGGTACTTCTTACGCTTGTCCTCTGAGTCTGTATCGATTACGAGCTGTAGTAGATTGATAATATAGCCAACATTGATACGGTCACTGTGCAGTAAATCCAGTTGAAAATCGACATCATCCAATACCGATACTTTTTCTTTCTTGGTGGTCTTTCTAACGGCACGGCATAGGTCAGCATACTTAGAGGCGAAGTTTGCAAAGTGCTGCTTATCAAGTTGTGTTTGGTCTTGATCGTACTCAATAAAAGTTTGTAATTGCGCGTTATAGCGCATCACTTCACGGAAAGCTTTAATAAATTCCAGTTGCTGTTCTTCAGTAACAAGATCATCGACTGATTGGTAATTGGGCGTTAAGGCAAACAGTTTGCTCACCGCTGCTTGGTAATCCTGTTCGATTTCCGCATAGCTTGGAACAAGGACGATCTTAGTTGTTTCTTTATTGGAAAATAGTGCCAGCGCTTCATCCGTTGCACGTTTTAGGTTGCGGAAACAGATGATATTGCCAAATGGTTTTTTATCGTTGTAGACACGGTTGGTACGTGAGAATGCTTGAATCAAGCCATGATATTTTAGGTTTTTATCGACATACAAGGTATTTAGCGGCTTAGAGTCAAAGCCCGTGAGGAACATATTGACCACAATTAGAATATCAATCTGTCTGTTTTTTACGCGCTGTGCAATGTCGCGGTAGTACGCATAAAATTGATCACCAGAATTGTAGTTGGTTTTAAACTGTCGATTGTAATTCGCTATGTAGCGATCTAGCTTATCCCGACTGGATGAATTGACCTGGCTTGGAATATCTGCGGCTTCTTCATGAATCAAGCCATTTAAGTCATCAGTCGGTACAGCCTCATTTGCCGCATAGGAAAAAATGGTTGCAATAGTCAACGGTTTAAATATCCGACCTTGTGCTTCATCTTCAATTTGCTTTTCAGCCTGCACTTTTTCAAAAAGGTCGTAATATTGGGTCAGTGTTTCGACCGAACTGACACAGAACATTGCCGTGAATTCACGATTACGGGTTTTGGTATCGTGAATATTGACAATGTAGCGGGCAATCATTTCTAGGCGTTGCGGATTGTCATACAGTTCTTTGGTATCGATGCCTTCTACATCTTCCTCATAACTTTCATTCGTCGCCATGCCTTTGGCGGTGTATTTGCCACGATAATCAATCTGGAACTGCAAGACGTTACGATCACGGATGGCATCGACAATCACGTATTTATGCAAACACTCATTAAACAGGTAGTCTGTGGTGAGTTTTAAACCTGCTTTGGATTGACTATTTTCCTCAAAGATCGGTGTTCCCGTGAATCCAAACATTTGTGCATTGCTGAAGAATTTTTTGATGTTCTGATGAGTCTCACCAAATTGACTGCGATGACATTCATCAAAAATAAAGACTACTTTTTTATTTTTAAGATAATCAATCGATTCTAAATAACGGTCTGTGCTAATCGCACGATTTAACTTTTGAATAGTGGTGACGATCAGCTTGTCGTGGCGTTGATCCAGCTGTTTCACCAAGGTCGATGTGTTATCGGTGCTGTCCACACTCTCAGCTTTAAAAGCATTAAACTCACGTGAGGTTTGTGTGTCGAGATCGTTACGATCCACCACAAACAAGACCTTTTCTACATCGGGCATTTGCATGATGATCTGACTGGCTTTAAATGAAGTCAAGGTTTTGCCTGAACCTGTAGTATGCCAGATATAGCCGTTCTGATTGGAGTTTTGCACATGCTCCACAATTTTCTGTACTGCATAAATCTGATAGGGACGCAGCACCATCAGGCTTTTGGTGGTTTCTAGCAGCACCATGTACTGGGTCAGCATTTGGGTTAGATGCTGCTGATTTAAAAATGCCTCGGCAAAGTCGACAATTTCATTGATGTGCTTGTTATGGACATCCGCCCAGGGAAAGGCAAACTCGATGCCTGTGGTGCCGTTGGAGTAATAACGGGTATTGGCACCATTACTAATGACAAACAGCTGGATAAAGCCAAATAATCCTTGCCCTGCCCAATAGGCTTCACGAATATAGCGTTGCGTTTGATTAAAGGCTTCGGCGATTTCCATGCCGCGTTTTTTCAGCTCGATCTGTACCAAAGGCAAACCATTGACCAGTAAGGTCACATCAAAACGGCTGGTTCTGCCATTATAGTCGCGGTGATCTATCGTAATCTGATTGGTGACTTGATAAATATTCTTGCTAGGATCATCAGACAGGAAAAAAAGGTGTTTACTGGTACCATCATCAAATTTGACTGGGAACAGATCACGCAGATTCTTGGCGCGCTCAAACACGGTGCCCGTGTTTAAAAAACTAATGACCTGCTTCCATTCCGTTTCTGACAGGGGCGCTAGTCCATTGGCACGTTCAATCTGGGTTTTCAGGTTAGACAGTAGTTGGCTTTCGTCCTTGAGCGTCACTGAGGCATAACCTAATTGTTGCAGTTGGCCGATCAGTTCATTTTCAAGTTGATATTCGCTTTGTACTGTCATTTCCTTCCCCTCTAAAATCTTAAATTATTCACTTCAATGTTTGTTTAATTAAACTCAAGATATATTCTAAATTTTCTGTATCTGAGACGATCACCTCACAATCACCATTTCCCCAATGTCCAATATTGGTCACATCTTTCGCGAGCTGTTTCGGGTCATCCAGTTGATTAAAAGGCATATTCAGCCATATACGAATTTGCTTTGTCCCAATACTCATATAGACATAGTTACGCTTACCCTTACGGAAGGCTATGTACATTTTCTTGGGATGAACCTCTAAATCGGTAGTTAAGCCCAGAATTGAGTCCCTGAATTGCTCATATAGCTCTTTGATGTCATCGGACTTATCCGCCAAGTGATAGGCTTCATCATATTGCTGGATTTCTTTAGCAATTTTTTGAATATCTTCAGAGTCAACCTTTTGCACTTGCTTAATTGAAGGGGCTGATTTGGCTTTCTGCAATGGATTGACTGAAACAATTCCACCTTGATAGCGTTTGATTTCCCACAGCTCAATGCCCAAATCTTTAAAATTAGTAGACTGCTTTTGAAAGTCGGTAAAGCTCGGTGAAACAAAGATGATTCGACTTTGTGACCAGTCGACATCCTGACGTTTAAGCTGTTTACTCTGGTTCTCGTTGTACTCAACGATGAAATCTGCCTTGTAGTCGAGCATCAGATTCAGATAAGAAACGCCTTGGTCAATCACGCTATAATTGCGTTCACGCTTGTATTCGATAATTACAAACGCCTGACTTTCGGGATCGAAAGCCAGTGTATCTATACGATTATTCTTGATCGTGAACTCGGACTTGATGAATTCCAGACCTGTAAAACTGTAAAGATTGCTTTCAAACAGGCTTTGAATTTCTCTTTCCAAACGAAAAGGATCTTCGGTGAGTTCTAGTAATGTCTGTGCTTGGGTTTGATAAAGTTGCATTCAGTTCCCCCTACACAAACATCTGCTGCAACAAGCCTTTTTTCCACTGCTTGGCCTGTTCAATTTGCTGTGCCACCACTTCAATTTTTTGGTCAATGGCAGATAAGAAATTGGCGATTTTGGTTTGTTCTTCTAGGCAAGGGATTGTTAAAACCAGCTCTGATAATTTAGAGAAATACATATAGGTTCTTGAACCGCCTTGTTTTTGCATGATTGCAAAATTCTTAAATTCTTGTCCTTCATTTAAAATAGTCTGCAAAAAATATTTATTTAAATGCTCGTCTTTTACTGTAAACACAGGATAAAGAGTACTCACAATACCTTTAGGACAAATTGTATTAATATTGAATTTGAATACTAAATCATCTGACATGTGTCGATAAGTAAAATAATCATATGGAACAACGTTATATCCTGTAGTGTCTGCACTTGCTACATCTTGCCCCGCAAAATAATCCTTTTGAAAGTAAATACCGTGTCTAGATGAAGTAAGCACTGGATATTGATTATTAAATTCTGTTTTTTCGTCATGCTTAATTAGCAAGCTTCCAAGCTTCACTTTTTCCCACGCCCCAAACTCACTCCCATCATCAGCTTTAAAGCGAATCTGCTGACTAAACAGCTTTTGCATCATGCCTTGTTTATATTGGCTCAGCAGCTCATGTTTTTGCGTGAGTTGGCTGATCTTTTCATCCACGTTCGATAGAAAAGAGGCGATTTTGGTTTGTTCTTTTTTCTCAGGTAAATAAAATTTGTATTTTTTTAAATTATTACCATTTATTGAGTTTATTGTGGCTCCTAAATCTGCATATATATATTCATAATATCTTTTAGTTTGAAGTAATTGGTAAACGAACTCACCTAAACCACTTCTAAAAACGGTCATAAATGCTCCATGCGTGGCACTGCATGGTAAATCTTTAATTAATGCATTCTTCCCAATAAGACTTTTTGAGCCATTTCTTACACAAATTAAAATATCATTTTTTTGTGTCAATTTTTCTTGATCAACATTTAAATCAACAAAGACATTATCTTCAAAAGCTAATTCACCATTTTGAACATTAGAGGACCTTAAAACCAATAGTCCTTTCTCTACTATATTCTCTGGTGCATAAGTCAACCCATTAATAAAATAACCAAGTGTCCCTAATTCAAAATTATTCCACTCCCCATCAAACTCTTTAAACCGTAACTGAGGCGCAGCCATTACTTCACCTCCGCAAACGGTGAATCAATCCCTAACTCTTTACAGAACCCTGCAATCACAACATCGGTCTTTTGACTCTCCACTTCTAAGGCTTGAAGCTGTTTTGCAATCGCATCTAAATCAATCTCGGCTTCCGCTTCAAAAGTATCCACATAACGTGGAATATTCAGGTTGTAATCGTTATCTTTGACTTCTTGCAAGGTCGCGACATGCGCATATTTTTCAATATTTTCACGCTGTTCAAATGCCGCAACAATCTTATCCAAATGCTCAGGCAATAACTTGTTTTGATTCTTCTGCTTTTCAAACTCGTTGCTGGCATCAATAAACAAAATATTGCCGCTATGCTCACGGTTTTTCTTCAACACCAAAATACAGGTCGGAATTGAAGTGCCATAGAAAATATTGGCTGGTAAACCAATAATGGCATCCACCACGTTCATCTGCTCAATCAAATACTGACGAATCACGCCCTCACTTGAACCACGGAACAATACGCCATGCGGTAACACCACCGCCATGGTGCCATTGTCATCCAGTTGATACAGCATGTGCTGTACAAAAGCCATATCGGCTTTAGAACTTGGCGCCAGTTTGCCATACGCGGCAAAGCGTTCATCTTGTAAAAATAACGGATCGGCAGACCATTTTGCAGAAAATGGCGGATTGGCCACCACCGCATCAAACTTTTTATCTAAATGCTGCGGACGGGTTAAAGTATTTTCCTGCTTGATGTCGAACTTGGCAAAATGCACGTCATGCAGAATCATGTTCATACGTGCCAAGTTGTAGGTGGTACGGTTCATTTCCTGACCGTAAATCATATCGACATCTTTCACTTCACGTTTTACCCGAAGCAATAATGAACCTGAACCACAAGTCGGGTCATAGACTGAACGTAAACGCTCTTTGCCTTGGGTGACAATCTTCGCTAGTAAAGTCGATACCGTTTGAGGGGTATAGAATTCCCCCGCTTTTTTGCCCGCGCCTGAGGCAAACTCACCAATCAGGTATTCGTAAGCATCCCCCAGTACATCGGCTTCGGTATTGGAAATATCAAAATCAATATCATCTAAATGACTCAGGACTTTCGCCACCAGTGCATTACGGTCGCTGGCATTATTGCCGAGCTTGGTGGAGTTCAGATCCAGATCTTCAAACAGGTTGGCAAAGTCATCGGCAGAGTCGGTGCCTAAAGTACTTTGTTCAATTGATTTTAAGGTCGCAGTTAAATCATCCAAAATGAATTCGCCCTGACGACCACGCTCGGCTAAGGTATGGAATAGCTGTTTTGGGGTGAGCGCATAACCGACTTCGGCAATGGCATTCTTTTTAATTTCTTCGATGTACGGCACATGCTCAGCATTATTTTCATCTAATTCTAAAAAGCTGACCTCCTCACCATCGAGCAATTCATTGGCAAAGTTCACCGATTTTTCTGATAAATATTTAAAGAAAATAAAACCCAGAATGTAATCACGGAATTCATCGGCGCCCATGGTGCCGCGCAAAGTATTGGCAATATTCCAAAGTTGTTTTTGTAATTGTTGCAGTTGTACTTGGGTCATTGTTATGCATGTCCGATGAAATGAATAAAACATGACTAGTTTACCGAAAATTAAAGTTTTTTCAGCAAAATTGGATATAGAAAGACAAAATTTGTCGCACTAAATGCATATCAATAATATTGATATATAAGGTTTTATTTGGGTTTTAAAATGATCAATGGACTTATATGTCGTATCTTAAATTAAGCCATATATCATATTTACTAATATTTAAAACTTAAATTATAAGCAAAATAAATAACAAGACAGTTTGTTAAAGTTGGTTATATTCAACATCAATATACGCATTGATTAATGTCCAATCTTCAGTTTTTGAAATTTCACGTGGAAGCTCTGCTTCAAAGGATTCATAAAAATATCTACGCATACAATACTCAGTATAAGAATCCGCATAGGTTTCATAACGCGCGATTATTGTTAAGTCCATCACAGGCATTTGTGCTTGATCCCATCGTTGTCTTTTCCGACTGAAAAAGAATAGTTTCCCGAAGGTATATAAACGTCCCGCCTGTTGTCGATTACCTCTGAATACAGCATAAATTTTAAAATAATTCTGCCATGCAAGAAGATCATTGAGCGCTTTGGTCTGATCTTTCTGTGAAATCACTCGATTGAGAATTTGGGTTAATTCTTTTTTTTGTTTCTCTACTTCAGTTTTCTTAAATCGCCACGTCCATGAGAAATTCTTATTACTTTTACGGTAAAACTTAGTTTGATGTTCAGCATACTTTTTATGGCTTAACCGTACTAATTCAGCCTCATATTTTCCAAAATCCAAGCTTAAATAGGGTTTATTCAATATGAAATTAAATTGTTCATTGTCTTTATAGTAATGACGGATAAAAGTTAATTCTTGCCCGACTGTGATTTTGTCCCAGATGACAGGTTCAAGTTCAGCAATTTTATCTTTTGATGTATATGCTGAACCCGTTGTTGAAGTCACTTTGCCTATGGTTTCTTTGCTGTGACGATGGCTATTAGGGGTTTTGACCAACAAGACAAATAACCATGCATCTTTATAAAGAATGTCTTGAACTATGAGATCAGCGACAGGTAATCCTTGTTTTAGTCGATATGTTCTTTGCCGACTGGTTAAATTTAATGAATAGCGTTCAGTTAATTTATGAATAATCTTTTCAATATCAATTTTACCTAACTCAGTTTGTACTATAAATTTGCAATAAAAATATGATCCTCTTGTGACCTTATCTTGAATTTTTTGTGCGGTGTATTTTGTGTGGGGGCTGTAATCAATCATTTTATGTCATCCAACTATGCACTTTTGATGTCAATCAACAATCCACTTAAATCCAAATTTGTTCATTCATTTTTGAATTGTTCATCAACAATAATTTTCTCTACATTTCCCATTTTGCTGAGCGCGTCAGCAATCAGCATTGATCAAATTGCGCTAGCACTGTCACCTCACGTTGTAAGGTGACAATAAAGTAGTTCCTAGTGCGCATTACGAACCTTGATCAGCAAATCTTATACTTGTTTAAATAATATATCAATATTATTGATATATTAAATTGACTCTGATAATATGACTGCATATCAATCGAATTGTGGATTGACCATCCATTCCAACTTTCTTTTTTGAAGTTGTTTGAATGGCTGACCACCATTCAAAAACTTTGATACATATTGCCCTGAGTATAAGACTAACCATCTTAATACTGCCGATGTAGCGGACTGCTGGGGAAACCTCGCTCGGTACGTTGCAACGGGGGCTAGAGGATTGCAATATCCTTTTTCTATCCGTTCATTCACTTTTTAAGAGTTCCAAGCAAATAAAAAGTGGTTGGGCGACAAGGAAACGGGAGCCTATAAGCGATTTATCGTGAAATGGTCATTTGGTTAGTAATAGCCAAGTTAGGTGTGAAATTATGAAAATAGTGGAACATTGAAACCCTGTTCAAAGTGATACAGTCAGGAGCAGCATAGGATGTGCGATAGTCTCCGTTAATAGCTGAATGTGTATGCTTGATCGAACAAGTTTTTTTACTTGGAAAAGTATGCTCATTTCCAATCACGATGGCTGCTGAGAGTGCCGTAAGGTACTAGGGCTTTGAGGCTAACGCTGGAAAAGCTGGCACCATTTTGCGCAAGCTGAATGGGTCGCTGGATAGCTTAAACGTGTAACGGCATTAATCGATAGATGCTGATTGGAGTGTAAGAGTTTTACCCTTTACAAAGTTGTGTATACATCATATCCCGATATTTTTTAAGGAACTACGGTCGGGGGAAACAGGAAGCATGTATACAGGCGAGAGGATAAACGGTCTGCACATTAAGACACTTTGAAATAACTTGGGAAGCACTGAATAAAAAGGCTTAAATTGGTTAAAAGTCTGCTGTATTTTTTCAGTGTGGGAGCGATGGTGAGTAGCGCATATAAAACAATTAAACTTGAGGTACTTTAGTTCAAGATGAATTGTGGAAATTGTAATTCCCGACCTAAATAATATTTAATTATTAGTGATGTTTTAAACATTAGTAATTTTTAAAAACACTCTGTTTTTTAGGTCGGTTGGATAAAATGAGATAGCTAGCTTAAAGCGAATCCTAAAACATTTCGATTTTTTCAGTCGGGATGCTCATTGCGAAAACTTGAGTCGGCACATGCGTGAGCATGTTGGACAATATGTAGAAAAGAAAGGTTAATGGAACACTGGTCGTGTTTCTCAGTCGGGGATTGGTCTCCTTGACTAGGCCGAGATTGGTACAGTGTAAGTATTCTGAAGTTTGGTCACTGATGAAAATAAACTTATACGGGTTTGCCTGAAACTTAAATCAGGATAATGCTACACCAGCATGAAAAAATCGTGGCTTGTTCTTCCAGATTAGACAAGCATAAAACTATTGCCTAGCAGTAGAAATATGAAATGGAATATGGCCTAAGTCGGCATGAAAAAATTGAACCGCCAGTACAGGCGTAATCATCTGCTCAACAAAGAGCGTTAACAAATGCATTAGGCTCGATCCCTTAGGGACGAGCCTTGTCTTATTAAAAAATTATGCTACGGCTTTAATGTTATCAGTAACATTACTGAGATAGTCAGCCCACCATTGCATAATTTCAATTCGTTCTTCTAAATGTGTAGCTTTGTCATAAACAGCTTTTACACCCTGTTTTTTATGCGCTAAACAAGCTTCAATAACCTGTTCTTTATCACTGAATTGATTATTTAAGGCAGTACTTGCAATATGTCTAAATCCATGTGGACTTTGACGGCCTCGATAGCCTAGATTTTTCAAAGCATTATTTAAAGTTGCTTCACTCATTGGCTGTATAAGACTATCTCTGCTAGGAAATAAAAAATCCGATACTGTCCTAATTTCTTTTAATTTAAATAACAGTTCTATTGCCTGTTTTGGTAAAGGTACAACATGGGTAATACCACATTTCATTGTTTCGGCAGGCTTTATCCAGATTTTTTTCTCAAAGTCAAAATCTTGCCATTTTGCATAGCGCAATTCTTGTGGTCGAGGAAAAAGAATAACAAGTAACTCTAAAGCAATTGCTGTATGCGAATTTCTATAGCTTCGAATAGACTGCACCAACTCGGGCAGTTCCTGAAGACTGACATGCTTCATATTCCCTTTACTACCTTTATCAAGATACTTCAAAATTCCATCCAAAGGGTTCGACTCTATTTGTCCATGAAACTTTGCAAGATCATAGGCATTGCGACAATGTGAAACTAGTTTCTCTACACGATTGTAAATACTTTCACTTCTAAGCATATCCTGAAAAAATGTCAGCCATTGTTGAGGTGAAATTTTGGTGAAATCCAATTCACCAAAAACAGATAAGATACGTTTTTCAATTGATTGAGTTTCTTTCTTTATTGTTATTGCAGCCCAAGTTGTTTTCTTAGTATCAAGCCAGTCATACATCAAACTTTTTAAATTAAGTTGTTGTTCCTCAATCTTTTGCAATTCAATTTCTTTTTTTGTTAATACTTTTTCATTTTGCTGTAACTTAAGAAAAATAGTTGAAGCTTCAAGTTTAGCTGCTACAAGCGATAACTGCGGATAACTTCCAATACTGTGCCATTTCCACTTCCCCGCCTCATCCTTAAAGCGGACTTGCCAAGTTTTTTTCCCTTTTGGTGATACACGAAAATAAAGCCCAGCATCACATGAAATACGATATTCCTTATCCTCAGGTTCAAGATTAAGAAGATGGGTATCTTTGATTTGTTTGATGTTATCTAAAGCCGTTCTTTTCATAGCAGAATCTCTTGTATCCGAGTAATGCAGAAAGAGTATCGGATACAAGATTGGATACACAAGAGGGCCAAATAAAGCTGTGCATAACCAAACATAGTTGTGCAAAAAGCAGAAATAAAAAACCCATGAATCATTATAATTCATGGGTTTATATATTAAATCATTACAAAACTGTGCATATGATTACAAAAAACTGGTGGGCCCAGACAGACTTGAACTGTCGACCAACGGATTATGAGTCCGTTAACATAGCAATTAAAAATCAACAAATTACAAATATAATGTCAATACTATCATGTATTTATGTAATTTCAATAATTTATTATTAACTCTTTTTGTAGATTGATATATATTGATTTTGCTTACTAATTGCTTACCAGATGCTTACTAGAATGAAGTTAACGAAACCCGCTATTGATAAAATTGATTGCTCAGACAAAACTACACCAACTTTCTTTTGGGATGAAAGAACACCTGGATTCGGCGTCAAAGTTACACCTAAAAATAATAAAAGCTACATTTTCCAAGGCCGAATTGGTCTGCAGAACCGTCGTATCAAAATTGGTGACGTTGATATATGGAAATTAGATGACGCTCGTAAGTATGCACAAGAATTGGCTATTATGTGTCACAAAGGGATTGACCCATTGATCGAGCGTAAGAAAGCTTTAGCTGATAATAAAGAACTGCTAAAACAAGAGAAACGCAAAACTATTAAATTTAAAGATGTATGGTTTGAATATTTAAAAGCAAGACAACCTAATTGGCGACCAAGAAGTTATCAGGACCACATCGAATTATCTAGAGGTGGTTACGATCCTGAAAAAAATAGTGTTTATACCAGTCAACCCATTTTTCAACTGTTTGAGTACAAACTTTCTGAATTAACTGCAGATGTATTTTGCGATTGGCTTGATCACAATGACTTCCGTCCAACAACATCAGCTAAAGCATACAGACTTACACGAGCTTTCCTGAATTGGTGTGAGGAACACGAGGATTATGAAAACTTAGTGCCTCCAAAATCATACAACTCAAAAAAAGTTAAAGATAAAGTCCCTTCCCCAAAAGCCAAGAATGATTGTTTGATGAAACAGCATCTAAAACCATGGTTTGAAGAGGTAAATAAGTTAACTAGTAGAAAAATAGCGATTTTTTTGATATGTAGTTTAATCACTGGTTGCAGAAAGAATGAGCTGCTTTCATTAAAATGGACAGATGTCGATTTTCGTTGGAAAACAGCAAAAGTCAGAGATAAAATTGAAGATGAAGGTCGCCTAATCCCTCTGACTGCATATGTTGAAAGCTTATTATTAGAACTAAAGAAAAATTCTGATTCTAAATTCATATTTAGCAGTAAGGGCGCTGAATGTGGTCATATTGTTAATCCTTACGATAGCTTAGAAAAAATATGTAAAAAACTAAATATTGAACTTACTCCCCATGGATTGAGGAGATCATATAAAACGTTAGCTATTTGGGCAAAAATCAATGAAGGATCTTTAGCACAGATATCAGGTCATAAACCAAGTGCATTAGTTGAAAGGCACTACATCGTACGACCTATGGATATGCTACAAGAAACACTACAAGAATATGAGGATTGGATTTTGCAACAAGTGCGGAGCCTGTAAATAATTTTGTGTAATTGCTTTTCATCAATTTAAAGGTGATTGCTTAAGCGGTCACCGAATTCAATTAAAAATGGGGGTATTACCATTGCCAAGCGTTATGAAAAAGGCAGTACGATATTGACGAGTAACTTACCCTTTAGCCAATGGTCTAAGTCATTTGCGGATGATGTCACGTTGACCGCTGCGATGTTAGATCGGCTATTACATCACTGTCATGTGGTACAAATATCGGGTGAGAGTTATCGTTTGAAGGATAAAAAAAGAATTGGGATTCAACCCCAGGTTGAAACTTAATACGAGATCAAAGGGGTCAATTTTACTTTGCCATTTGTAAGGTAAAAGGGGTCAATTTTAGAATGCCGTTGACATTTAGATGCATTACTTCGCAATATGGCAGAGACAACCACGGAATAAAGTTCTGTTCCACTCTGACCAAGGTACGTAAGCGTCCGCTGAATCCCATACCTATTTTTTAATTCGATTTAGGTTTCCAGCAGTGCGGCAGTAACTCTTCAATCTGGGTCACTTTATGTGTCGGTAACCTTTTCAGCACATCACTTAAATAGGCATACGGATCCAGCCCATTCAGCTTTGCTGACTGGATTAACGTCATGATGTTTGCCGCTCGCTGACCACTGCGCAGCGAACCTGCAAACAGCCAGTTCTTGCGTCCCAACGCCCAGGGACGCATCTGATTCTCGACCCAATTATTGCAAATAGGTAGATTGCCATCATCCAGATAGCGGCTTAAAGCTGGCCAACGCTTCAGAGTGTAATTGATGGCCTTGGCGGTGGGAGAACTCGATGGCACTGTCAGATGATGTTGGTTGAGCCATTCATATAGTTGTTGCATCACTGGTTGACTATGCTGTTGTCGGTATTCGCGGCGGTCTTCCGCTGTACCATCGGTCTTTTTCCTGAGTTCTGCTTCTATCGCATACAGTTTCTGAATCAGCACTAAGGCCTGTTCAGCAACCTGACTTTTCCCAGTTACATGCAGTTCATGGAATTTACGACGTGCATGGGCCATGCACCCCACCTCAATCACCTGGCCTGATTTAAAACGTGCTTTATAACCACTGTAATCATCACAGACTAGATAGCCCTGCCAGCCTTTCAAGAACTCTTCAGCATGCTGGCCTGAACGACTATCCTGAAAGTCATAGATCACCGCCTGAACTGGATTGTACTGTGTGGTGGCATAGGCCCAGACATAACCTTTCTTCGGTTTTTTATTATTCTCACCCATCCGCATGATGGTGACCGGTGTTTCATCTGCATGCAGCACCCGCTGTTGCAGCACCACCTCTTTTAAGGCATTGGCCAGAGGTTCCAGTTCTACACCGCAGCGACCTATCTGAGAAGCATTGCTTCGCAAGAGATAAAGTTGATCTAGAAAGTTCGATTCCCGCCCGCTGATAGATCAGACGTTGACGGTACAGCGGCAAATGATCGGCATACTTCGATACCAGCACATGGCTGAGCAATTCAGGTGAAGCAATGCCTTTATCAATCACATAGGCGGGCATCGCTTGCTGAGTCAGAGTGTCACACTGATCACAGACCCATTTACCACGCACATGCTGTTCCTTATAGAACTGTGCCGGTCTGAAATGCAGTTTTTCACTGACATCTTCGCCGATACGACGGAGTTGGCAGCCACAAGCACATTGGGTTGATGCAGGTTCATGCTCAATACGGATGGTGTGTAGATGATCTGGCAGTGGTCGACGTTTAGGTTTATTGGTTTTGGCTTTGTGTGTCGCTGCATTGGTTTTATCTGCATTTAGCCGTTCCAGTTCTAGATCAACCGCGGCAATATCTTCTTCAACCGCTTCATCCCACAGATGGATTTGTTTTGCCGTTAAGTGTTCATTCTTTTGGGCGAATTTGTGCTTTTTAAACAGCGCCAGTTCATGCTCGTATTTTTGATTGAGAATAGAAAGATGTTGAACTTTAGAATCTAATTGCTGATTGGTGACTTCAAGATGTTGAACTCTGGCATCTAATTGCTGGTTTGATTTTTCTAATTCTTGATTTGATTGTGCCAGAGACTGATGCTGCATCGCCAACTGCCTGGTGAATTCCAGCAGTTGTTCATGGGTCAGTTGGCTTAAGTCAGGCAGCGTATTCATGACCGCAGTATGCCTGAGGTCATGAGAAGAATGAAATAGAACGTTTGGAGAATAGCAGAATGGAACAGCCTGGTTTAAAGCATCGTCACCACCTGCTGTCGTCTAATGCGCTGCCAGGGCAAACCCTGGATTAATGCCTGTAACTGTTCCGGGCTGAGGGCCACGGTTTCACCTTGGTGAACTTGAGCCCAGTGAAATTTACCCTGTTCCAAACACCGGGCACACAGCCAGATGCCCAGTCCATCATGTACCAACACTTTCATACGATGACCACGTTTATTACAGAACAGGTAGGCGCAATGCGGTTTGATGTAGCCAAAGGCTCTCACCACCTGAGCCATGACAGTATCCATTCCTGCTCGCATATCCATGGGCTGGGTAGAGAGCCAGATTTCATCAATGCGGATCATGTTGCAAGTACCTTGAGTAATTCTGCTAAAGCAGATATTTTCGATACTTGCCATTTCAAGCCAATTTCTGCTTTTGAGTGGGGTAAAGTAATTTGAACTTTTAACATGTCAGTAGGAGTAGGATCTAATAGTGCAGAGCAAGATAAGGCAATAAATGCAGGTTTATTCGGTAGTGGTGAGCGATCACTCCCTGGCTTAGCATCAATTAAGCGAATCCATTTGGATACAAGATTTGTATTCAATCCATGTTGCAAAGCGACTGAAGCAATTGAAACGTCCGGTGCTTTACAAGCCTGAACGATCTGCTGTTTAAATTCAGCACTGTATGTTCTTCGTTTTTTCGCAAGAGATGCGATGGATGTCTGGTGATTTGTAGTCATAAATTTTAGTCCCCACTTGTTTCTAAGTGGGGACTAAATTAAGGCTTATAGGATGAATTCAGAAGGTGTGTTCAGCGAACGCTTACTTAGGTGGGAACTAAATTAAGGCTTATAGGATCGCTTGGTAAGGCTGTGTTAGCCGGATGCTTACCAAGGTACCCAATACACCAACCATAAATGGCAAGCATTCCTTAAACAACATTATCTGGAATGTAGTATGAGTTGCAGAGGAAACTGTCATGATAATGCTGTTGTAGAGAGCTTCTTTCAGTTACTGAAACCGGAGCGTATTAAGAAGAAAATTTACGCATCTCGACCAGATGTTCGAGCGGATACATTTGAATATATTGAAATGTTTCATAATGTTCTCTCCTATGCAAAAAGAATAAGCGAAATTTGTCTAGGAGAGTGGTGGCAGCCCATAAAGCGACATACTGAATATGTCGCTTTAATTTCATTAACGTTCTGTTAAGGCATTTTGTTTTGCTTTTAATACAGGTTTTAGCAGATAGGAAAGAATGGTTTTCTTACCAGTCATAATATCCAATTGCACGGTCATACCCGGAATCACAGGCAAATCTTTACCAAAAGTTGGTCGATCTGTCACTGCACGCACCAAATAATAGGTATTGTCTTTTTCATCAGTAATAGTGTCAGCACTGATGTGTTTCACCGTTGCCTGCATTCCGCCATAAATCGAGAAATCGTAGGCATTAAACTTGATCATCGCAGGTAAACCCGGACGGATAAACGCAATGTCTTTTGGAGAAACTTTGGCTTCTACGATCAATTGCCCATCGACAGGTACGATTTCGGCTACTTGATCACTTGGACGTACCACACCACCAATCGTATTAAAATAAATACGTTGCACAATACCATTGGTGGGCGAGCGAATTTCGGCAGTTTTAACAATATCCGCGACACCTGTAATACTCTCACGCAGACTAACCAACTGTGACTGAGCATCAGCAAGTTCATTACGCCATTGGTTTTTTAAACTCACCGCAGACTCTGAAGTACGAGATTGTGCCTCATTAATTGATGCCTGCATCGCACGTAAGTTTGCAGCAGCCTGTTTACGCTCACCATCGGCATTGGATACATCACGCTCTAGACGCAAAATATCCATCTCTGATACAGCACCTGTCGCCAAAAGTGGTCGCGTAGTATTTAACTCTCGGATCGCCATCTGGTAAGCACGCTCTGCTTGTGCTAAAGCGGCCTGTGCACGCTGAGTTTCCTGTTGCCGCTGTGATACTGTACTTTGGTTGGTACTGGTCCGTTGGTTCAACTCACGGATACTCTCATGATAGTATTGACTTTCCTGAGACAAAATCGCGGCTGCTTCCTGTGGTGAAATTCCCTCTGGAATCGAACCTGAGGTATAGGCTGTACCATTCACCTGTGCAGATAAACGACGTACTTTGGTTTGTAATGCAAAAATTTTAGCATTGGCTTCATTTAGATTAGAAGTAAAACGGGTCGGATCAATGCGAATCAAAAGCTGACCCTTTTTCACATGGTCGCCTTCTTGCACCAATACTTTTTCCACTACACCACCGTCAACCGACTGAATCACTTGCATCTGCATTGAAGGAATTACTTTCCCCTCACCGCGTGTGATTTCATCAATTTCTGCAAATACTGCCCATAACAACAGCACAGTAATGGTCAAAGTAACGACATATAAGATGGTTCTAGCACGCATCGGTTTTTGAGAAGCTGTCACTTCTTGCACCTGACCTTGCCAGTCTTGATCATCCGCAGGTTTATACGGTGCAAATAATTTCAAACGTTTGAGTACCTTCGACCATAGACGTTCTGAGGTGTCGATACTTTTACTCACACCTTCATAGAGTTTTTCACGATTGATTTTTTCTTTATTATCGCTCATTTTTCACCCTTGTTTTCAGTCTGAGTTTTTGATCCAACTAATTGCTTCATCACCACATCTTTTGGTGCATCGGCAATCACTTTGCCATCTTCCATCAAAATTACACGGTCAACCAAACTGAGTAACGATGGTTTGTGTGTCACCAAAATTAAAGTCTTTTTGGTGGTTTCGATGTGCTGTTTTAGATGACGAATCACATGATGTTCAAGATTGGCATCCATCGCACTGGTTGGTTCATCAAACACCAAAATATTGGCCTGCTGTGCGATCGCACGAGCCACAGCAATCGCTTGGCGCTGACCGCCTGAGAGTTGTGACCCTCCCTCACCCACTTGCATCGACAGACCATCTTCTTGATGCTTGAGAATTTTACCCAAACCTGAGATTACCATACTTTGTTCTACCGCAGCGCGGCTAGCATGTGGATTACCCAAAACAATGTTGGAGAATACCGTACCATTAAGCAACTGAATATCCTGTGGAATATAACCAATCTGACGACGCAACTCTGCTGGGTCAATCTGTGAGAGATGGGTATCATCGATCAATACTGCACCTAGGTTTGGCTCGTACAAGTTCATGATCAGTTTTTCGATAGTACTCTTACCTGAACCCACTTTACCAAGGATGGCAACACGCTCACCTGCTTTGATCGAGAACGACACTTGATTGAGTGCAGCAGCCCCATCTTTTACATAGCTGAAAGTGACGTTTCTAAAGTCGATATTGCCTTTTAGGTTTGGATGACTAATCCAACCTTTCATCTGATCTCGCTCTTGTTGCGTATGGACCAAATCATCTAGCATTTTTAATGCATTAGAGGCTTGATAATATTGGGTGATCAAACTTGCAGTTTGTGAAATAGGCGCTAGAGCACGTGTAGATAACATATAAGAAGCAATCAGCGCCCCTTGTGAGATCTGCCCATCTATAATCAGATAAACACCGATAATAACAATGGCAATCCCCGTACTTTGTTGAACCCATGCGGAAAAACTCCCCATAGACCCACCTAAGTAGCGCAAGCGTGCAGAATAGTGAATTACATGGCGTGATGCCTTTTCCCAAACATTTAAGGTACGACCTTGCGCATTAAAACTTTTGACTGTTTCTTCTGCATTAAGGCTCTCGATTAGAAATGAACTACGCTGGTTAGATGCTTGAGACATCGACTCTGATAATTCTTTTAGCTTGATATGCAACGACAAGGCATACAGAAGAATTAAAAGTGAAGCTATGAGTAATGGGATTAAAAATACCCATGACATCAAGGTAATCACCACAGCAAATAGTACAAAGAATGGTAAATCAATCAAGGCAACAACGGTCATAGAACCGGTAAATGAACGGATCGCCTCATAGGATTGAATGGTAGACGCAGTTATCCCTACCGAACCCTGACGTGATGCCATACGTCGCCCCATCACTTTTTGCATGATATAGGCAGACAGTTTCTGATCCGATCGACTAGAAGCCAAATCGACAAAGTAGCTACGAATCAGCTTTAGACTAAAATCCGCACATAGAATCAGAAAAATACCGAGACTCAGTACCCACAGCGTGTCTGTGGCATGATTGGGTACAACCCGATCATAAATGTTCATAATAAACAGCGGCATCGTGAGAGCAAATAAGTTCACAAACAGCGCTGCAAGTAAAATATCTTTATAAAACTTACGATTCTGACGTATTACTCGCCAAAACCAATGTTGGTTTGGATCTTCGATCTGAATCTGATTGTCCACCACAAACTGACGCTGTTGCAGGTAAATAATGCTTCCTGTAAAGCGTTGTTGTAGTGTTTCTAAATCTACTGTGGTGACCGTATCTTCTAATTCAGGGAAATAAACCTTTGCTGTCTGTGCATCAAAATCTATCTCGTAGATCACACACGCCGCATTGTCTTTAAGCAGCAGAATCGCTGGCAATAAAAAACGGTTAATTTGCCCTAAAGACTGTTCAACGACTTTACTGGTTAATCCTGCAAGCTCAGCTGCTCGATCAAAATAGCTGGGCGTCAGGGTTTGAGCATAAAGCGGTAAACCCGAAGTCACACCTTCAGGCGTGATGTTGATTTCGTTGTCTCTTGCCACGCGAATCAAACACATGACTAAGGGATCAAATATTTTAGCTGCCACACATCCACCATTTAAAAAAATAAGGAACTCTTGTGTTTAGCAGAGCTCCTTGCGATACGACGTCAGTCGATTGACCTGAATTTACAGATTTATTGTGCTGCCGCAGTGTCTACCGCACACACATTGTTTGCATCAATTTCACGTTTACTGACCTCAGATACTTCTGGCAAGTTATCACGCTGTACGCCTAAAGTTGGTAATAACTGGCCTGTGCTATATAAAGTTTGCAGTTGAGCAATTTTCAAGTCGTATTGAGCAGATGTATAAGAGCGGTTTGACTGGAATGCTTCATTTTCAGAATCAAGTACATCCAGCAAGCTACGACGGCCAATATCAAACTGATCAGTATAGGCACGAGCAACAGCATTCGCTTCATCACGATGACGTTGTAACCAAGGCATTTGACTGTTGTAGTTATTTACATTATTGAAAGCCACAGATGCTGTTTGGCGCATATCAATACATGCTTTATTTTTCAGATCTTCAGCTTTGGCAATGCGAGCATTTGCGGCGTTATAAGCTGCCTTATCTGCAAAACCATTAAACAGGTTATAGTCTAAACGCAATTCTACTGCACTATCTTGGCCATATTTATCCGGATCATTTTGCTCATTAAAACTGTTACGGTTTTGATATAAGCCACTACGAGCAACAAATGAAAGTTTTGGATAATAATTTGATTTGAATTCCTGTGCGTTTGCACGAGCATATTCAATCTCGCTAAGTGCTGCTTTCAGTTCATTATTGTTTGCATAAGCGGTTGCAACAACGTCCTGACGTGTTGCTGGCAGATTAGTATCTAAAGACAAAGGCTCTAATACAGCTGCCGGCTCTTGACCGACAATACGCGCATAACGTTCAGAAACATCATTTAAATTCGATCTTTCAGTCATTAAATTGGTTTGAGCCAAAGATAGACGACCTGCAATTTGCGCTAAATCCGCGCGGTTACCTACACCTTGATTCGCTCGTTGGTTAATCTGGTTATAAACACGTTGATGATTCGCAACATTGGTCTCAGCAAGTTTTACCAATTCACGATAACGCTGTACATCTAAATAAGCCTGACTTGCTTCAAGTGCTTTACGTTCAACTGCAGTATTCAGCTCATAGTAGCCTTTTAATGCAGCATAATCGCCTTGCTTAACTTTATTCTTGATGCGGAAACCATCGAATAAGACTTGAGTTAACGAAATTTCTGCCTGACCTTGATTGAACCAGTCACCACGATTGTCAAAATCACGATCTTCTTTACCATACACGACATTTAAATCTACTGAAGGTAGATAACCTGCACGTGCCTGTTTTTTAAGAGAGGTTGCTTCCAGAAAATTAAACCATTGAGATTGAACTTCCGGGTTGTTTTCAATTGCTGTTTTTGCTACCGATTTTAAATCTGCTGCATGAGCCGAATTAAACGCAAGTAATGTCGCGATTGCCACCATAGAAAGTTGTGTACGCATATTGTTATACCTGTATTGAATGGGAAAATCCCATGTAAATTGTTCAAAAAAATAGGGTTATTGTGTACATGCTTGGATTAAAACCAAACATGTACACTATCGTTCTAATTACTGGATTTTCAGCTGATCGTTATCGATCATGTCCTGCAAGCTACCAAGACCTGTCACATTATCTATTGTGATAGTAGAAACCAAGCTCGCTCCGTCGCCATTAAAGAGTTTAAGTATCGTATCTCCACTTACTTCTTCATACACGATGAAGCTACCAACTGTACCAGAGTCACCTGTCCAGCCTAATGCATTCAACATTTCGCTTACATCAATGAGATCATCTGATGCATCAAAATCTGCAATCACATCATTACCATTGTCCCCAGCTTCCCACTTGAAGGTATCTTCACCTGTTCCACCGTAAAGGATGTCATCGCCCTGACCACCAACGATCAGATCGTTTCCGCCTTGACCATAGATGATGTCATTACCTGTTCCACCGTATAACTCGTCATTACCGCCACGCGTATCTGATGCAACATTAAATTCATCATGATGCATGATGATATAGTCATAAATGTCTACATCAGTTGGTGCAGAGCCATTCAGCTCTTCTAAATATGCTCTAAGCGCCACAATACCTGAACCGTTTGGAATGCTTTCAGGGCGTGTTGGCCATATGAGTCCATCGGTCAAGAAGTAGGTCAAATCTTCAAACGTAGGATCTACATCCGTAGATGTCGTAAACCAATCGGTGACTAAATCAAAGCCTTTTTCATAGTTCGTACCACCATTAGCAATAAGTCCATTAATAGGATCTAATGGATCTGCAGAGAATTTCATACCTTTGAGTATATTTTGATAATCCGAGAGCGTTGCATTACCCGTAAACTCAAGTACACCATCTGGTCTAGTTATATACGTAACACCACTAGGTAAACTACCCACAGTCAATACATCACCAGCTTGGAAGTTATTCTGATCTACAGTCATACCTTTAATGTAAATACCATCTGCATCCGTAATCGATACATCTGTATCTACAATCGAAATTGGTGCTCCACCCGCTATAAAATGAGTGTTATAGCCAGTATCGTTTGCATCGGTAGTAGAGTCATTCGCATCAAGATCCAATACAGGTGGCTTCGCAGAGTACACTGTGATATCCCAATCTTCAGAGTGATCAGCACTATCACCATTAGATTTCTCTGTAGATGTAGCCGTAACTGTTAAGGTTGTCGGACCTGTAAAGCTCGCTGGTGGCGTCACTTTCAGATTTGCTAAATCCCAATCAGTAGACACTGTAACAATATCGGCCGCTTTGTCATAACTTGCCTGTTGTACGATCACCGTACCCGTTGCATCAACAATGGCTGTATTTGTTCCATCTGTCAGGATCGAACCTACTGGCAGACCAGAGATTTGAACTTTACTAATATACTCAGATCCGTCACCGTCTGCTGTTGCACAGAAATGCCCCACATCTAGAGTAGATAACGGAATTTCTGTATTTTCCTCTCCTTCGTTATAGCTATAGACCTTGTAATAACCTTGGTTATTCGCTCCAATAAAGCTACCGATACGATGATTTGGATCTGTCAGTTGCGCTTCTAGTAAATCTACTGTTGGTATGTAGATCGGGTTAAGTTTAGTACCGCCAACGATAGTACGAGAACCATTTGCTCCTGTACCACTATTTACGACACTACCACCCTCCCAAAGCTCAAGATCTCGATAGAAGCCATTGGTGTTTTGGTTGTGGATATAAGCATTAAGTGTATAGAAACCATCTTCTGGTACTACAAACTCTACAAACTCCATACGACCTGTACTGTAGTTGTTATCGTTGTACCGACCAAAATGGCTGTTTAACTCATAGCCCTTACTCCATCCTGGTGTAGTTGTATAACCAGCAGCTGTTGTAAAGCTTGGATCATTTGGATTACCAATCACCATACTAAACGTATCGTCTACTTTCACACCATAGAAGTAAGTTTTACCTGCTTCCAGGTACACTAAGGTTTCAGCTTTGATAGCGGTTTGGGGTCTTAAAGACCAATCATTTGATGTACCGCCATTATTGTTGTCAGTACCAGCACCCCAGTTGTTAACACTATTGAGGTAATCTCCACTTTCTACCCCCGTACTTAAACTTTCTATAGTTGCTTTAGGCGTTACATTCGCTTTGAGCCAATCGACAACCAGTCTTAGCAAGGCATAGTCACCACCATCAATAGTGCTATTGTTATTGGTACCATCAGGATCGTTAGGATCTTTGAGGATACCCATCCCCATACGGTCACCATTACTATAACTGCCTGAAGTGCCTGCACCTGTACCATTAGTTGCCCAGTTAGTTTTTAGCACGTTATAGTCAGAATCATTGAGCGTACTACCAGCACGCAACTGAATACCCCCTATACGTAACATTGCACTGTCTGCCGCCGCATCAGAACCGTACACAGTCTCTAAATATTGCTTGAGTGTCTGCGTACCCGCATCATTCATAGGGTTATATAACGTACCCGATCCTGTTTGCAATCCTGTGCCAGTATCTGAATTCTGTCTATTAAACCCGATCTTATCCCAACTTTCTAAATTCCAACCTACTGTATGGAATAATGGATCAGTGTCAGATATAAGGATACATGGCTTGTCCGCAACAGCTTCGATGTCAATTTCCATCGTTGCTTCTGCACCTTCAGAATTACCATCGGAAGGCTTGAATTTAAATCCAGCATAGGTTTGCTTCTGCTCACCTACTCCTGAGCTACCTAGAATAGGACTATAGCTATCACTACCAGAATCATTCAATAATGGTACAAACTTCAGTTTACCAGCATCAATATCTGCTTTGGTAAATGACGTGTCTACAGAAACAGGGGTCCAAACACCTGGTGCTGATTCAAACTGCAGTGCACCTATTGATGGTAACTCTGTAATTTCTACCGATAGATCACTAAGTGCGCTATCTGGGTCTGTAATTCCAAAATCTGACCATTTTAATACAAGCTCTGTATCTTCTGTGCCTATTACTTTCGGATTGGTCGCTACTGGTGGATCATTCGCATCAATAATCGTACCTGTACCTGTACCTGGAGTAGTTTGTTCTGGCGTCTTCACGCTGATGTTGTAGTTCTCAACACCTTCAAGTGTGGTGTCGTCTGTACTACTTACAATCACTTTAAAGCCATCGTCACCTGCTGGAACGATTACAGTGAAGTTACCAGACGCATCAGGCGTAAAGGTTGCCGTTGTACCATCTGCAAATTCAACAGTCACTTCAGTCGCGGTGTCTGTACCCAAGGTCGCTGTGCCATTTGATAGGTTAACCACCACTGGCGTATCACTTGTAGAAGTACCATTTAACGTCACTTCATGGGTCAAGCTTTGACCTTCATATACGGCAGCATCTGTCACGCTTGCACGTAAATCGTTGTCATAGCCTGGTGCGTTTGGATCACCTGGTTGACTTGGGTTCGCTGGATCTGAACCATCATCAACAATGGTCCCCGTTGCAGTGTCCGCAGTCGCTTGTTCTGGCGTCTTCACGCTGATGTTGTAGTTCTCAACACCTTCAAGTGTGGTGTCGTCTGTACTACTTACAATCACTTTAAAGCCATCGTCACCTGCTGGAACGATTACAGTGAAGTTACCAGACG